>JBBQXZ010000401.1:0-3901 GCA_038209145.1 Cytophagales bacterium
TACAGGTACTATAAAAGCATTTGATGGAAATTGTAAAAGACAAACCGGGAAAAGGAAAACAGAATTAGTCCCTGTTTCGAACTCCCACACCACCATGCATAATTTCAAGTACAGGGCGGTTCCCAACACAACATTCACCTTGGGGTAATAATCCGATAGAAAGATATATCCAGCTTCTCCCAGACGTTTTTTTTATGGGGATCGTTGCCTGTGGAGTTGTATTTAGTTATCCACGTGAAGTGTGCCCTGCTGCATAGCTGTCGGGTATTGCCGCCAGATTCCAGCACAATGGACACCCTTGCCATATGCTGATAGGCTGGCAACTAGAGAAACTGGAATTGCACTGTGAGTTATTCGCCATGCTCGACATACTGGAAAAAGACTGATTCGGTTGAAAAAGCCTTTTTCTAGGCAGGACTAAATGCCTACAACTTATTTTATAAACTGACGAATTCTGACGCTTTTAATGCTGCCCTTACCTGCCCCAAAAATCCGATGACCTTTTGAAAAGGATCACCAGCCCCGAGCGTCTCAATAGGAAGGTAGCCCTGATAGGTACTTGATGCAATGATTTTCATTAATTGGGCCAAATCCACCGGTCTCTGTTCACCGAAATGATTGACCTGCTCCTTTATTTGCCAGTTGACGGCGTGTTGAATATTTTTGGCAATCCCCTCATAGGGATCCTCCTGGGGATAGCTTCCTATATCCAATACCAGTCCAAACCAGGGAGAACCGACGTCCTCCATCACCTGATTTACCTCCTCGGCTGTTTGAATAAAGTCATTGTGGTTTTGTAAGGCCACGATGACACCATGATCCGCACCAAAGGCAGCGCATTCCCTGAAATCAGCCACCATCCAATCCCATACCTTTTGCCGATCTGCTGGAGCGACTTTTTGTGTACCGGAAAAGACACGTACTACTGGTGCACCGATTTTAGAAGCGGCGATCACCCAGTCTTTGACCAACTGAACTTCTGACTTTCGCCGCTCATAGGGCAGGTGGGTAAAATCATTCCTCACCCCGGTTCCACTGATATGAAGTCCGTATCGATGCGCATCCCTTTTGACCTCATACAGGTACCTGTCTTCAGGAACCACAGGGTAACCAGCCAGGTAGTAGGCTGTCAGATCCACCGCCTGAAAACCCTGCTTGGCGCAAAACCCAAACAACCCGGATAGGGAGAGCTCCTGCTTCATCAGCAAGCTATTGAATGAGAACGCGTTTAAGCTGAGCTTAAGGTTGGGAGAGGGCGAGGCAAAACCTCTCGAATTGGCTAGACCTGCCGGGATCAACAGCGATCCCAACGCAAGCGGGAGTACCTGTTTCAGCCATTTTCTCCGGGGCAAATTATCATTTTGGTTAACTATCATGGGATTAGGGTCATTGGAATAGGTCTTCGAGTCTCTTAATATCAGGGTGAATGAATTATTTTTAACATGCGTTCGATTGTTATTTAAGTAAGGAAGGAGCCAAACAACAATTACCACGGGTGCAAGCTCCTGGCAAGTGAATGAAAACTAGATTCTATGGGTGGCATTGTTGCCTTTTCCAGCAACAATGTTGACAAAATCTAACCAATTCCCTTCCCTTCATAGTTTGCCGGATTTAGCCGAACTCAGGTTTTTTATAGAATTATGGATCAAATTAACCAAAAAATGCCGGAGATTTTAGTTCTTCTACCTGATTTTGCAATTTTTAATATAAATTAATTTAATTTGTGCAATCGATTGCCTAAATTTAAAGTTTAAGCAAACCGAATAAATTTGCCTCCAACAGTACCGTTAAAACGAATGCCATGCAAAACATATTGAAACCAAAATCTACCACATTTTTGACAGCGGATTTTCTCTTGCAAAGTGATTTTGCCAAGACGCTCTATCACAACCACGCCAAGAAAATGCCCATCATTGACTATCACTGCCACCTCTCGCCCCACGATATTGCCATCAACCGGCAGTTTGCCAACTTTTCTGAAACCTGGCTGGCAGGCGATCACTATAAATGGCGGGCCATGCGTACGCTGGGCGTAAATGAAAAATACATCACCGGAGATGCGTCTGACAGGGAAAAATTCCAGAAATGGGCCGAATCGGTTCCCCATACCCTGCGAAATCCGCTCTATCACTGGACCCACCTGGAACTGCGGGCCTACTTTGGGATTGACAAACTGCTTACCGCCGAAACCGGGCCCGAGATTTATGACCAAGTAAATTACCTACTCAAAGAAGATGATTACAAGACCAGGGGGCTTTTGGAAAAAATGAAAGTAGAGGTAGTCTGTACCACGGATGACCCTACTGATAGCCTGGAATACCATCAGGCTGCCAAAAAAGAAGGCATACCCCTTAAGCTCCTACCCGCCTTCCGGCCCGACAAAGCCTATGGGGTAGAGAATCCTGCTGCTTACAAGGAATACTTGCACAAACTGGGGGCGGTCAGCGGCATACAGCCAACTACGTATGAAAGCCTACTTGCCGCGTTGGAAAACCGGGTGGCCTACTTTCATGAAAACGGCGGCAGACTCTCAGACCATGGTCTGGAACAACTCTATTTCTTCGAAAAAGGGAAATACAACATACAGACGCTTTTTGGATCGGTTGTGGCCGGAAAGGAGCTAACCACCGAAGAGGTGGCCTATTTCAAATTTGAAACACTCACGGCACTGAGCAAAGTGTATCATGCCAAAGGCTGGACGCAGCAGTACCACCTGGGAGCCTTACGGAACACCAACGAACGGATGCTTCGCATCCTTGGGCCCGATACGGGGTTTGATTCCATCGGCGATTTTTCCCAGGCCACTGCGCTTTCCAAGTTTCTCAACAACCTGGACAGCAGCGATCAGCTGGCCAAAACCATCCTCTACAACCTCAACCCGGCAGACAACGAAGTCATGGCCACCATGGTGGGCAACTTCAATGATGGATCTGTGAAAGGCAAGGTGCAGTTTGGCTCCGGCTGGTGGTACATGGACCAAAAAGACGGGATGGAAAAACAGATCAACACCTTGTCCAATATGGGGATCCTGAGCTGTTTTGTGGGCATGCTGACAGACTCGCGCAGCTTCCTTTCCTTTCCGCGGCATGAGTATTTCCGCCGAATCCTCTGCAACCTCATCGGCAATGATGTCGTAAGCGGCCAACTTCCCGCGGACGAGGCCTGGCTGGGACAGTTGGTTGAAAATATCTGCTACAACAATGCCCGGGAGTATTTTGGGTTTTATGAGGTGTAAGCTGCAGGTGTCTGTACAGCTTCTTAGCAAATAAATAGCACCGATGCCAAGGGATCAGCCAAGCCTGACAGGAACGTAGATGTCTTTTGCCATATGCCGCCATGGCGGTGGGGTATTTTACATATCCGGTTGGCTGATGTCTTTTGGGCAACTTGGATACCGGACCATTGTAAGTGGTCCGGTAATTTTTTTATATAAAGGTGGTAGGAAATGCGCCACAATAAGTGAACGGATGGTCGTGTGTGAAACAGCCAAAATAGTCAATTCTTACTTATGCGGAGCCGATCACCGGGGAATCATTTCTACAGGTACATTTGACTCCTTTATTATTATAATTACAACATGATTCTTAAGGCCAGTTATCCGGGTCTGCTTTTTGGACGTGGGGGTGTCGGGAGACAAGGATGGACCTGCTGAAGTAGGCGAGGAAATATGTACCAAAAAATTGTTTTTCAACGGTTTACATAAGTGGAAAATCCGAAAAGTTTGTATCTTGTGGGAACTAATTTTTTCAACCTTATGCATAAGACCATTATTTTGAAAAACGACACGTTTCAAAAGCTGCCTGTAATACGGCTGGAGTTCCCCTATGACTTCGAGCTAAAAGAAACCGTCAAAGGCTTTCCTGAATGTAATTGGTACCTGAAAGAGCGGGTTTGGGCAGTT
>JBBQXZ010000402.1:0-3893 GCA_038209145.1 Cytophagales bacterium
GAATTATCCCCTTTACCTGAAGGTCTTGGCAAGGATGAAATGAGGACTTGGATTTACAGAGAACGGAGGGTTGAATTAGCATTTGAGGAAAGAAGGTGGTTTGATTTAATTCGTTTAAGGCTTGCTGAGGAAAAATTAAACGGTGAATTACATGCGATGGTCATCGTACAAGAAAATGGACAATGGAAATATAATGTCGTCCCGGCTCCCGGTAGTAGAAGAATCTTTTTTCCAGAAAAAAATTATTTTATGCCAATTCCCCAATCCGCCATAGACCAAAATACGAACTTGGTGCAAAATCCCAATTATTAATGTTGCATAGACAAATTAACACTAAGGTTATGAAAACAAGCAGGTACTTTCTTCTGGTAGTAATTATAGGGTTCAATTTTATTACCTTTAGAATTTGTGCACAAGGGGCCTTTCGGGCAGCTGTTTTAAAATCCAACATTACTCCTTCCAATTCACAGAATTTATTGGGATATGCACCAAGAATGTCAGATGGGGTAAGGGATAGCTTATATCATAAGGTGGTAATACTGCATGATGGCAATAACGAAATCGTTTTAGTTTCATCAGATCTTGCACGGGTCTCTCCATCGGTCTATGAAAGAGTTGCCATTAAACTTCAAAAATTGACAAAAATTAAAAAGAAGGATTTTTGGTGGACATTTACCCATACGCACTCAGCCCCTGAAGTTGGACCTTCAGAGGTTGTAAAATTATTCTTGCCTGAACGGTATGAAAAACCATTTGATAAGGATTATACTGATTTTATAGAAGAGAGCCTTATTCAAACAATTTTGGAAGCCCGTCAAAAATTGGTTCCTGCAAGATTGGGCATTGGCTGGGGATTTTCAAATGCCAATGTAAATCGCCGTGCGAGGGACATTGATAATAAAACATTTTTAGGTGAGAACCCTGATGGCCCAATTGATAGGAGGATAGGACTGATCAGAATTGACGATGAGCAAAATAAGCCTATTGTTTTAATTTCCAATTACCCTATTCACCCTACTGTTCTTCCACCTAATTGTACTAAATTAAGTGGGGAAATTCCAGGGGTCGTGGCTGAATATGTTGAAAATCAAATTGGTGCCCCTCTACTTTTCATCTATGGTGCAGAGGGAAATATCGGCCCCCGGTTTTCTGTTTCAGTATCAGATGCTAAAAGAGCGGATCGGTTTTTAAATCAATTTAGAGAACTTTTGGAAAAAAAAATTCTTGAGGCCAACAAAAAGATTGTTTCAACCACTGATGATGTGATCTTCAATACAGGATCTTTAATAGTAGAGACTCCCATGAGAAATGATTTAGATATAAACAATTGGCCTAAAGAATTGGGGGATTACGCAAGAAAAACCTCCACTGGCATTAGTATGATAAAATTTCCGGTCAGTTTTCTTTTTATCAATGATGATATTGCCATACGGGGAACCCCGTCAGAATTATTCTGTGAGATTTCAAATCAAATACGCAAAAGATCCCCATTTCCCCACACCTTTTATTTTGGCTTGACCAACGGGACTTTGGGGTATTTGCCAACTGAGGAGGAAATCCTTCTGGGAGGCTATGAACCATCAGTATCTCCCTTTTCTCCGGAAGCAGGAGACGATTTAATTAATGAAGTTACCAATTATTTGAATGAAAAAAGTTTAGAAAAGAACCTAATAATTAAATAACAGGGGATAATTAATGATAAAACTTAAATTAAATAATTAAAGGATATGCCCAAATATTGTATTTTGTTAACGCTGATAATATTAATAGAGTTCAACCCCGTTTTAGCCAATGCCCAGGATTTTAAAGCATCGGTTATAAAAGTGGATATTACGCCAGATACCCCCCAATATTTAGCCGGATATGGTGCACGACAATCTACTGGCATTTTAGACCGTATTTATCATCGAATTGTAGTCTTGGATGATGGGTCAAAACAGTTTTTTCTAGTATCATCGGATTTTGGTAAAATCGATCCAACTCTATACAATCAGGTTGCATCCATATTAAATGAAAAGTTTGGAATAATCAGGGAGGATTTTTGGTGGTCCGTTACCCACACACATTCAGCACCAGAAATAGGAGATCCTGGTTTATCCGCCATATTTATGCCTGAGCGCTATAAACAACCTATAGCATCGGATTATACGGAATTTGTAGTCCAAAAATTGGTGGAGGGAATTGAGGAAGCCAAGGGAAAACTTGAACCGGCAAGTTTAGGAGTTGGCTGGGGATATTCACAAGCAAACATTAATCGGCGAGCTATAAATGTTGACGGTAGGGCCTCCCTTGGTCTGAATCCCGATGGACCAGTGGATCGGAGAATTGGATTGATTAGAATAGATAAAAAAGATGGGTCTCCGTTGGTATTGATTTCCAACTATGCAATTCACGGTACAGTAATGGGCTCTCAAAATTTGGAAATTAGTGGTGATGCCCCTGGAATAGTATCAGAATATGTTGAGGAAAAGATAGGGGCTCCTCTCCTTTTTATTAATGGTGCAGCTGGAAATCTTGCTCCCATTTATAGTGTTTATCCCAGTGCAAAGGCGGGTCATTTGGGCGAATTCCGTGTGTTACTGGGTGACAAAATTTTGGATGCAAATGAAAAAATTTCTTTCACCACAAATAAAGTAAAACTTGAAATTGGGTCAGTGACTGTGGAAACACCTAGAAAAGAGGGACTTGATTGGCCAAGTAGTTTAATCAGTTATTCACGATCAACGGTAACAGGTGATAACATGGTTTTAATTCCCATCAGTTTTCTCAAAATCAATGAAAATGTAGTAATATGGAGCGCTCCCCTTGAATTGTTCTGTGAAATATCAAACGAAATTCGGGATCGTTCCCCCTTTCCTTATACATTTTATTTTGGCTACACCAACGGCAATCTGCGATATCTGGTTACTGAATCAGCCTATAAACATGGGGGGTATGAGCCAAATGCCTCTCCTTTTACTCCTTCAGCAGCCAGCGACCTTACAGAATCGGTGGTTAGTTATCTTCAAGGGGAAATGAGAAGTAAAAATTGAACAGTAACTTGAACGAAACCCATATTCATTTATTAATAGTATATAATCATGAAGCGTACTCACTGTTATTGTAAATTTCAAGGAAGTGTTCAGTTCTTTATTTTTTATGGGATAATTCTTCTTGGCTGTCAAAATAATCCTAAAGGAAATTTTAAAGAGATCACTGAAAAAGCAATTTCTTCTTTTGAAATAGCTGAGGGTTTCCAAATTGAACTTATTGCTGCGGAACCTTTATTATCTGATCCGGTGGCCATGGAGATCGATGAATATGGAAAAATGTATGTGGTAGAGATGCACGGCTATCCGCTGGATAAGAGTGGCTCTGGTACCGTCAAAGTTTTGCAGGATACTGACGGGGATGGAGTGATGGACAAAAGTCATATCTTCGCCGACAACCTGAAATTCCCTACCGGCATACTTCGCTGGAAGCAAGGCTTCCTCGTCACGGATCCTCCTAATCTACTCTACTTCGAAGACACCAACCAGAATGGAACGGCAGACCGTTGCGATACCCTGCTGACTGGATTTGCCATTTCTAACCCACAGCATAATTTTAATTCGCCCATGTTGGGAATAGATAACTGGATCTATGTCTCAAATGAGCCAGCCGGCACGGCAAAAGTTTACACCGAAGAGTTCAGCGATCTGGGAGCGGAGGTGCGGTATCATAACCAAACCGACAGTCCGGTTTTGCCGCAAAACTCCGGAGGAAGGAGAATCAGGCTAAAGCCCGATGCTCTCGAATTGGAGATGATGTCCAGTCAAAGTCAGTACGGGCAGACCTATGACAAGTGGGGAAGGCATTTTTTGGTGAGCAATGCCAATCATATCTATCATGAGGTGATCCAGGCTCCTTATCTG
>JBBQXZ010000403.1:0-3851 GCA_038209145.1 Cytophagales bacterium
TTGGTCAGTTTAGGTTGGAGAATATTCCGCACAATTAAATTGCCATCACATTGTTCTATCCTGATTTTTAGCGGCTTCTCCAGGCTTGCAATATTGTGCTTGATGGCATTTTCCAATAGCAATTGAAGTGAGAGCGGTGGAAGGTAATGGCCTTTTAACTGATGCACCTCGACAAAATATTCAAGGCTTCCTTCAAACCTGATTTTTTGAAGGTTGAGGTAGTTTTCTGCAAATCCAATTTCTCTGTCCAATCCCACCAGTTCCTCTTGCTGTACTTCCAATACATAGCGGTAGATTTTGGACAATTGCTGTATAAATTCAGCTGATTTGTCAGCACTTTCATAAACTAGATTACTCAGCACATTGAGGGAATTAAACAGAAAATGGGGATTCAATTGGTCTTTTAGGGATTGGTATTGACTGGCGATGTTTTCTGATTTAAGCTGTTCTGCTTCAATGGCGGCAGACCTCCACTCATACAGCCAAGACCTCGCAATGAAAATGGTAATGATGATTAAGGCAATAAATGTTGGCATCGTGGTATTTTCCAACATCCGTATCCAATTGATATTTGTCAGATTTACCCCATCCACAGTGATCAATACGTAAATAAAAACCAAAATGTAGCTGACAATAAAAGAATAAACCATGTAAGAAGTCGCCGTCAGCACAAGCCTTTTCACCGGTTTTTCGATCCATGATATCCTTTTGTCAAAATACTCCTCTACTTTGAATCCGCCCAAACTCAAGGAAGACGACATCAAAAATGAAAAAATCCAATCAGGGACAATGGATGAAATCCCTTCCAAAGACAAAAAACAGCTTGGACAGAAAATCAGCATCAAGATGCTGGAAATCCCAAAATTCAGCAGGAAAAACCGTCTTCCGGAATTGAAGATTGTGGCAGAACTGTAAAAACCTTTGCTCATGGATTTTTCTTAAATGATCCCCTTAATGATTGAGATTTCTGTTTTTTGATCCGAAAATATTAATCCTTTTTGGCTTTGGAGGCCAATATTCCCCAACCGCCAGAACCTATGAGGAAACCCAATCCATAGAAAAACCCAGAATTGTTCACAGCAAACATCGCTACTTTCTCATCAAATAAACTAATCGTCAAACTGATGGGTGCGATAATCCCATGCCATATTCCCCAAAGGAACCCATACGTTTGACCCGTTAGGCATTCATCCAAAGGTTCATTTGCCGCACAGGAAGACATAAGAATCAGAAGCAAGATTCCAAAAAGAATTTTGCTTGCTTTTAAATTTCCGGGTTTTTTTTTCATTGTCATTTGGTTTGGGAAATTATCAATTAACGCAGTTTTAACACAGCCTTTTAACCTGAGTTCGACTTTATTCGGCTAACTATCAAGGAAAGGGAATTAGTTGGATTTTGTAATCATTGTTGCTGAAAAAGGCAACAATGCCGCCAAAATAAAGCAGTTTTCATTCACTTTCCCCGGGCTTGCACCCTTGGTTATTATTTTTTAGCCCCTATAGGGCTGTTAGGTAAATAACAATCGAACTCAGGTTTTTTCTTATTTTTTTGTATTTCTCCCATGATTCCCATCCATTTTGATTTGCTAAACCCAAATATAACTCCACCGACAAAAATGACTCCTCCAGTAGCAAAACCAACCATATTATAAAATGGCACCTCAGGGATCCTTGTCATCATTTCACTGACAAATGCCCCATAAAGACCGATCACAGACCAATACATAAACGAGAAATGGAGATAAGCCCAATTATTGATTTGATTTCGAAAGAAAATCGGTACCATCCCCAAAAGTAATGTAACCGAACTGATAACTGCGAAGTAATGAAATATCCCCCATTTACCAAATAAATTGTAAAGCATAAAGGCAGTCACCAACAAAACAACCATACTGACCGCATAGAGGTAGCCGATCCGGATATGAGTATTGGTGCCTTTTGTCATAACCAAAACTCCTGAACCAAACATTAAAGCCAAAACAGAGGCCATCAGGTGTATAAAACCGATTTCATTGTTGATTAGATTGGACATAGTTGATGAGCATTTATTTTAAATAGTCAGTTTGACCTTATTTTTTCAGTTGCAGGTATTTTTCTTTATTTCTTCCGCCATTCCCTTTCCCCAAGTTGGGTTCAGATTGCCTTCTTTGGCTTCGGCTACTTCCTTTGCAAAAAGAGCCAAACTTGCATTCACTAAGCCACATGCCTTTTCCGGTCCTTGTCCGAAAAATTGCGCCATACCCAACTCCATCTGTCCCAGCATCAGGACAGCCCGTGGATTCTCCCTGTTGAGTTCAACTGCTTTCCCAAATGTTTGCATGGCCAATCCGGATAGGTGCTGCCCGCGGGAATTGGGATCTGCCGCAAGTTCCCCCATGGTAATATACCCCTGGAGGGCTACTATTTCGGAGTTATTGGGTGAAATGATTGCGGCTTTATCCGCATATTTTTTTGCTTCTGCAAATAAGGGATCTTTTTCATCAACACCCCCTTGGCTTCTAAATCCTGCATTGGCCAATGCCAACCCGGCATAATACTCAGGTAGCCATTCTCCTGGCATCATTTCAGCAATCCTAGCAAAACCGTTTGCTGATTTTTTAAAGTCTGAGGGACTTGCCGCAGTTTTCAACTGTTGCAGTTCTTTTTGCATGGCTTTTTCATAGGCTTCATTGGATGCTTGTGTCATCAAAGAAATAAACATTAGGACGATAATAGCTAAACTGTACTTTTTCATGGTTTCTGTAGTTTATAAATTATTTAAATTGTTTGCGTTTTTATCTTTGGAAAGTGTCAGGAAAATTCCCAGAAAAAGAAATCTAGGAGCCTGTAGCCGGATCGGCATCCCCTCATATACCCCGTTTTCATTGGCCTCATTGGCATATTGATATCCGAAATTATTTTCTCTTCCCAATACATTGGAACAGGCCAAGTGAATAATCAGATTTGGTCTGGGCAGGTAACTCCAGCCCAAACTCAGGTCCTGGAAGCTTTTGGTCTTTGCATTCATCTGTCCGGGCAAATTGGGGTTCTGGTAGGTATAGCCATCATTGACACTCAGGGAAAGACCCAACTGGGATTTAAGGCCGGTAATGAAATGTTTGATCACCACAGAACCATTGTGACGGGGAGCAAAGCCCGGCTGAACCAATTCAGAGAACTGGCCGAATTCTCTCCTGCTGTCGACGAAGCTATAAGTGACCCAAAAATCCGTGTTTTTGAAGCTCTTCTGGTCTCGGTAGAAAAAATCCATCCCCCGTGCATACCCTTTACCGTTTTGCTGAATATTGTCAAATCCCATTGGCCTTGGGAAAAGTTGGGCCAAATCAAATGTGATGAGCTGCTTGTAATCTTTGTAAAATGCCTCTGCACGGATAGTCCTTCCATTTTTGCTCAAGAAGTAATTTAAAATCAGGTGATCAGCCTGGGTATTTTGAAGATCAAGACTGATTATCCTTACCTGTTCCACCGGCATCTGACTGAACTGCCCCGCAGCCAGAGAAAGTTGTCCTTCATGGTCAAATTTAAAGGCCAGGGAAATCCGGGGATCCAGCCAGCTTTGTTTGGCCATTGAGCTATGGCCTGCCCTCATTCCACCTCTTAATACCAATCTGTTGTTGACATAAAAATCAGCTTCTGAAAACAAGATCGAATGGTGATCCTGATATTTTCTGAGTAAATTTTCAGATCTTAACCCCTCTTCATAGGTGAATAAATAAGATTCCAGTCCGGTCTTTACCGAAAATCTTTCTGAAAATCCCTTGAGGGTAACCAGCTTGCCGTGCACCAATTGATTTTGGTTCCTTACCTCCATTGCTCCCAAATCGAATTTATCCACATTGTTTGAATAGGATA
>JBBQXZ010000404.1:0-3843 GCA_038209145.1 Cytophagales bacterium
TTGATAATGAATGGATGGTTTTCTCATGATCCTGAGAATTGTCTGCCTACTAATGAAAATATTTTGCCGGTTTTTTGGGGGTTTCATATCAGTGATTGGAATAATTCATGGCAGTACTTTCTTTCCGACAGATGTTTGGCTTATTTTAAAAGATTCGAGCCTATCGGATGTAGGGATATGTTCACGGCTAATAAATTAGCCCAGGTCGGAATTAATACCTTTTATAGCAGGTGTCTGACTTTAACGTTTCCAAAAAGAAAAAAAAACCGTGTGGACGGTTTGGATATCATTGTGGACGTGCCAGTTGCACTTCCCAACTCCATTGAAAAGAGTTGCCTTAGGCTTTCTCACAAAGTGAACAGGGATTTAAAGGAATACCATAAACGATTGCAGGCAAAAAAGCTTCTATACATTTATAAGCGGTATGCAAAAAGAGTGGTCACAACGAGGCTACATTGCGCATTGCCTTGTATTGCAATGGGCATTCCGGTTATCTTCTTTGGAGATCCCAATGACTATCGCACATCCATCATTGGTGAACTCGGTTTAGACATTCAAAAAATACCTCACCAAAAAACAACCCGAGAATCTACAGGTAAGAAATGGGGGAATTTATTTAACTCCGTAAACTGGGGTACCGTCCCAATTGACATTCATTTGAAGAAAGATGAATCGAGCATGACGCTTGCTAGGAAAGGAGGGATGATTATAATTGCGAGATTCCGTGTGACCTCTGAAAAACAAATTAAAAACACATGAAATGATCCAAATTTCCGCAAAGATGCTTGCTACTATTTTCGACAATCACTGAGCGTTTCGGCCCTTTCTCAAACGTGTAAACTCACAGGAGTGATAATTTTAGCTGTGAATTTGGCAGTATTTTAGGAGTGTTGAAGAGATATAGTAAAGAGCGATAAAAAAAATCCCAAATTTTTCAGGTGGTTGACTTCCATACAGTTACCTAAATACCTAACCCCAAATAACAGTTCACAAGAAAAAATTGACCATTCACGGGATAAAACCTACCATTCACGGGAAACAGCATTATTCCTATTCAATTTTTAAAAATAAACTGTTAGATTGATCAAGTATTAATTCAAAAAGATAATTTATTAAAACAAAACCATCGAAATACCTCAAGGTAGGTGAATGTGTTAAACTCCGACCCAAATGAACAATTGTTTTCAAACTTCTAAAATGGACGATCTCCATGCAAAAACCATCAGCCATTTATTGGCCATAAACAGTATAGGAGACCCCAAGGTAACGCAGGAAGCTTTGGATCAGTGGTATGCTGCAGAAAAAAAGGACTATGCGGCTTTTGCCGGGCGCTACCCCATGAATGGAGAGCTCAACCAACAACAGGAAAAACTTCTGGCCATGAAAGCCTGGTGTGAAAAGGAAGGAATAACCCATACACCAACCATTTTTATCAATGGATATCAATTACCAAATGAATACCAAATCGCAGACATCAAGGAAATAAATGCCTATAAGTAGGTAAATATAAAAATATTCTATCGCGATGAATGGGCACAAATCCCGGGTGTCCTTAGTTGGTCTGGGAAATCAATAAACATCATTTAAATAAAAGAAAAATGAAAAAGTTGAATTTAGGTAAATTGAAACTCTCCTTGAATGAGGTGCTTGACAGAAGTCAATTGGCGATGATCTATGGCGGATCTGGTTCAGGTACATGTGGGGTCAAACTTGCAAATGGAGCGGTATTCTGCGACATGTCAATGAGCTCAGCGCAACAAGCGGCTGCTATAAATGGAGGGAATTGGTGCTGTGATAGTTGTACTAGTAATGGTGGAACAGCGGGCTATTGTTAAGTACCAACCGTTGGAGACTCTTGTCTCCAACGGTGGTCTCTTATGGATATAGCACACTTAACAGAAATCTAGTTGTTCTCAAGCGAATATGAACTGGCAGTGTATATGACCCGGAAAAGTTGGTTCTGATGACAGGGATGCCTGGCGGATATTCTGACTTTCAAGGGTTTTCAGACACCTTAAATCCCCAAGTTGTAAATCTTATGGAGCAAATTGAAAATGGTTATCATTCCTTGATTTATTAAATTTTGTAATCTAATGGCATTTCTACACAGTTAATAAAACTTTCGTAGTTCCGTTTTAAAAAGTTTTCCACATGAAGAGTTTATATTTATTTATAGTTTCATTTTCACTCATTTGCTGTAATTCTAAGGAAAATAAAGCAGGAATGGACCAGGGCATATCGGCCAATAAAGTGTTTTCTTTCGAAATGTTGGACAGTATTCAGATTGACTATGTTGGTAATCCAACCGTTCATGACCTCGATCCGGTAACCAGGACCGTCCTATTTATGGAACACAAAGAATTCTCAGAAGATATTATGGTGGCTGATTTTGATGGGAACGTGCTGAATTCCTTTTCCAAATCGGGGGATATGCAGGACAGTTATGGAAGTCTGATGTCTATGCTAAGGATTAACGGAGATAATTCATTTATAGCCTACGGATACAATGGCTTTTTGATCTATGATTTTACTGGTAAACTTCAAGCCCGGATTAAGCTTGATGATTTTCAGGTTCCAACTTTTCAAATGGTGGCAATGGGTTATGGAATGGAAAAGGTGGGAAATAGGTATTTACACGTAGACCAAGGATCCCAACGTATCGATTACAAAAATATTGATCTTTATAGGGAATTGCTATTACTTAACTGGCTGGATCCTGAAACCGGGGAGAGGAAATCCTTTATCCGATTTCCGAAAGCCAGCATTTTCAGAAGCAGCAAGTTCTTTTTTAGAGATTCCTGGGCTCCTGTTTTTACGTTAGCTGATGAACTGATCTACGTTGTTTTCGGGATCGAACCAACCATTTATATATATGAAACCGTTCATCCATATTCATTGGTTTCCAGTATTCCTATGGAATTGCCTGGATATTATATGTTTAATGGGGGGAGAAGTTATGGATCCGTATCTGATTTTGTTGGTCTCATGACCACTTCAGGAAGGATATTAAATATTAAGAAGGTTGATGGAGTTGTTGTAGTGGCATATTTCACGGGTTACAACGAAATGGATAAAAGAGAATACTTTTCGAATAAATCATCTGAAGAAGCAACAGTTTTTAGGGAACGGATGCAAAAGAAGTATCCTCTCCGTGTCGCTTTCTTGGATTCTACAGGAAATCGGTTAGGTGATTTTGCCCCTGGAGGATTGGATCCCAGTAGTATGCTGCTTCGAAAAGGCGAACTGTGGATGCTTGAAAAGCCCGATGAGGAAGTTGAGCAGGATTTTTTCCGGCTTTTTAGGGTAGGGCTGAAGTTTAATTGATAGAATTGAAAATTTAATGAGGTACTTCATAATTACACTCTTTGAAAATCACTTTCCCTTTCTACAAACAACCCGACGCAAAAGACTGTGGTCCCACCTGTCTGCGCATCATTGCCAAATATTATGGGAAATTGATTTCCCTTTTGGAGATACGAGAATATTCGGAAACTACCCGCTTGGGAAACGAACCGATTATAAAAATAAGTAAGAACATGAAATTAATTATCTGGAAACCTTGACGCTTATGAAAATACGCCACGCAGGATTTGAATACCAGGGGTTAAACAATCTTGGAGACCAGATCCAGTCAATTGCGGCAGAAAGGTTTCTTGCTAAAATTGACAAAAGATTCAATCGGGACAGCCTCTCAACAGCCAAAAGCTCATCAATGCATCTATTGATAATGAATGGATGGTTTTCTCATGATCCTGAGCATTGTCTGCCTACTAATGAAAGTATTTTGCCGGTTTTTTGGGGGTTTCATATCAGTGATTGGAATAATTCATGGCAGTACTTTCT
>JBBQXZ010000405.1:0-3833 GCA_038209145.1 Cytophagales bacterium
CTTACCGAAGAGCAAGAAGCTGTGCGTGATGCTGCCAGAAATTTTGCAAAAACCCAGTTATTGCCTGATGCGATCGAAAGAGACACCAAAGGTATTTTTCCTTATGAACAGGTAAAAGCTATGGGAGTTTTGGGATTTATGGGAATGATGGTCAGTCCCGAATTTCAGGGAGGAGGCATGGACTCTATTTGTTATGTCTTGGCTATTGAGGAGATTTCCAAGGTTGACGCTTCTGCCGGGGTCATCATGTCTGTCAATAATTCGCTCGTCTGTTGGGGGTTGGAGAAATACGGAACAAGAGAGCAGAAGGAAAAATATCTTTCCAAGCTGGCTACCGGAAAAATGCTTGGTGCCTTTTGCCTCTCTGAGCCAGAGGCTGGTTCAGATGCCACATCCCAGAGAACAACGGCAAGGGAAGTGGACGATTTCTATGTCATGAACGGAACCAAAAATTGGATTACAAATGGGGGAACTGCTGATGTTTACATGGTGATCGCACAGACAGATGCTACCAAAGGGCATAAGGGCATTTCTGCCTTCATAGTGGACAAAGGAACACCGGGATTTGTAGTTGGCAAAAAGGAAGACAAATTGGGCATACGATCTTCTGACACCCATTCACTGATGTTTACAGATGTGAAAGTTCCGAGAGAAAACCGAATTGGTGATTCTGGGTTTGGGTTTAAATTCGCCATGGAGACGCTAAACGGTGGTAGAATAGGCATTGCCGCACAAGCACTTGGTATAGCAGCCGGTGCCTATGAATTGGCTGTGGCCTATTCCAAAGAACGCAAAGCTTTTGGAAAACCCATCTGTGAACACCAGGCAATACAATTTAAACTAGCTGATATGGCAACTTCCATAGAAGCAGCGCGCTTGTTGGTGATGAAAGCTGCCTGGCTAAAGGACCAGGGTAAGGACTATTCTGACGCAAGTGCCATGGCAAAATTATATGCATCGCAAGTGGCTATGGATGTGACTGTTGAAGCAGTACAGGTGCATGGCGGATACGGATATGTAAAGGAATACCACGTAGAACGCATGATGCGGGATGCAAAAATTACCCAGATATATGAAGGAACATCTGAAATTCAGAAAATAGTTATATCCCGGAACCTATTAAGTAAATTGAACTGAAAGGTGCGGATAAAAAAAATATATAAATTTTTTTATCGTTGTTTAGTTTATTCTAATTTTTTCCTTAATATTGTCACATTAATGCAAGATGTATCTATACTTTTAACAAAAACAACCTAAAGCCCACATCATGGAATATTACAATAAAGTAATAGAATCGGTAGGCGTACGATATTTACGGGGGAATAATTACAAAATTGACCGACCCGTAACCATCTTAGACTACCTGGACATTGAGAACACCGTCATTTTGTTGCATAGAGGCAGTCTTCTCTTTGGTGATGATCAAGAAATTGTAAACGAAGGAGAAATTCTTTTTATCCCTGCCGGAAGATCGTCAAAGGTTTCCTTTGGAACGGTAACCAAAAGAAATGAAACCACCAACGACAGTTTCGTTGAGAATAAGAAGAAATACCTCCAAACTATCAGTTTCAAGGAAATAAAAAACCTTGAAGATGACTGTGTTACCTCGGTAACTTTTGAAGCCAAAGTATTCGATGTGGTGAACTTTTTCAACTCACTTGGTATTCCCCCTTTTGTCATCCGCTTCAACGACCGCATAGCGTCTATCGTGGAAGATATTGTCAAAGAATCGGAACAGACTACTCCCGGCAAGGAACGGGTAATGAAACTTTACACCGAATTGCTCGTCGTAGAGATAGTACGTCACATTTTGAAAAACAGGCTATTTGTGGAGGAACTTTCCACCAACAGTACTTATTTCAAAGATCCAAGACTCATTGATATGTTCAATTACATCAAAAAGAATATTGGAGGGGATCTTTCTAATAAAGTATTGGCCAAAGTGGCGAATGTATCCGAAGATTATGTAGGACAGTATTTTAAAATGTTGACCGGAATCAATCCGCAGGATTATATCGAATACCAGCGTATGGAAGCAGCTGTGGAACTACTTCGCACCACCAAAAAGAGTATTCGGGATATAGGAAGGGAAGTAGGTTATAAAGATACAGCCTATTTCTGCAGAAGGTTTAAAATGATGTATGGACTTCCTGCGGGGAAAATGAGAAGAAGAGAGTCTCTAATTAACGTTCAGGGATAGATTATACATTTCGCAGTATTGCAAGACCTCGATCAAAAAGTCGGGGTTTTTTTCTGCCCGGTTGCCTATTACAATGATATCTGCCCCTGCTTGCCAAGCGGTTTTTGCTTTGTCTGTAGAATCGATGCCTCCGCCCACAAGTATGGGAGAGTCAATTCGGGTTCTCAAAGCTTTGATTAGCTCACTGGAAATCGGATGTGTTGCACCACTTCCAGTATCTAGATAGAAATACCCAAGTCCCAAAAAATGACCGGCTAAAGCTGTCGCCAGGGCCAGTTCTGGCTTATCGTTGGGTAAGGGTATACACTGACTCATGTAATGGGCACTGGTAATGCATCCCCCGTCGACAAGCATGTATCCCGTAGGCAATACCTCAAGGTTTGTTTTAGCAAGAAGCGGGGCGGCGACGACCTGTTGCCCGATTAGAAGCTCTGGGTTTCGGCCGGATATCAAAGATATAAAGAGTATGCCGTCTGCCTTGTCCGTAAGTTGGATTACATTTCCGGGAAAGAGAACGATGGGTATCGGCCCTGTCATTTCCCTCATTCGGTGGATGGTATGACTAAGTTTTCGGGTAGTCATCAGGCTCCCACCTATTAATATAAGCTCCAGGGGATAATGGAGGGCTTGTGCCAAAACCTGCTTTAGCAGCTGTTGTTTTTCAAATTTATCAGGATCAATCAAAAGAGCAACTGCCTTTTTTCCACTTCGGTGCAACTCCTTTAAGCGAAGTCCAATAGAATTATTTCTTTTCACTTTCAGCCTGCATTTTTTCTCCCATCTTTTGAATAAATAGATTTTTGCCGTAATCCATAGCCAGCCAAAAAAACCGCTGCCCCAAATTGGACAAAAATGAATATCCTTTCCTCTTTTTGATTTTCTTTTTAAGCTTTTTGGGAGAGGATTTACTTCTTGTAAGTCGGTATGCTGAATAGGTAGCCAATCCGGAAACAAGGACTATCCCGGCTATTTTAAGGTAAATACCAGAATCTTTTTTGACTAACTCGAGCTGCTTATTGAGGGTTTGTTCCAGTTCTTCGGATTGTCTCTCTAGGTCTAACAATGTCATCTATTTTGCGGCTTTAGTTTTGAATAGGAAAATAAATTTTGTAAGGCTTCTGCTAAGTCTGCTTTGGAAAGACAAGGTGTTCCTAATTAGATATAATATCAAAAGAACCAATAAATAAAAGCCTCCAACGCTTAAAAATCCCAAATAAACACTGTCCAGCAAATCTCCCAGATAAAAGGCTAATGAAATGCTTCCAAAAAGCAAGACAAACATTGATGCCAGAACCATCATGATCAAAACCACCACCCTGGTTACAATCGTACTTATATCCTCAGTGATTTTGTTGAAGGCAATTTTTATGCGGAGCTCTATAAGTTTCTTGACCGTTTCTAAAATTTCGGAAATGTTCATCATCGCAAGGAAATTTATATTTGTGATTATCGATAAAGGTAATTTAACACAATTAAACAAAAACCTTGCTTAAAATTTTGAATCACCATTAAAATAAATAAAAGTGGATGTTTTTGCTTATAGGTTAATCCAATAACACTACGTCGAACCAATTGCCAATTTATAAAACTATTTTTTTAAAATAGCCACGGGGAAAATCCTCCCCAAAAGAAA
>JBBQXZ010000406.1:0-3794 GCA_038209145.1 Cytophagales bacterium
GTCAAGGTTCGTGACATCTTTTTTATACCCATTGGTAACAAACAAATCCTTGTATCCATCATTATCAAAATCTGCAAGTAAAGCCGACCAGCTCCAATCGGTAGCGTAAACTCCGGTCATATAACTGATGTCGCTAAAAACTGGTAGCTCATATTGGTCAAAGCCCTGGTTTAATTGGAAAGAATTTCTAATAAATTGTGGCTGATATCCTTTTTCGGTATTAAGTTGGTAGCGATCGAAAGCCGGTTTCGAGAACATCATCTTCTGACGAAGGTTGTCCTCAGGCATCATATCAAGGTTTACTATTTCAAGCAGTCCGTCATTATTAATATCGGCAACATCCATACCCATGCTGTTTGTACTCTGATGTTGCAGGATATCAGCAACCCGGTTGGTAAACGTGCCATTCCCATTGTTAATCCATAATAAGTCGTTTGATTGAAAATCATTAGCGCAGTAAACATCCTGCCAGCCGTCCTGATTAAAATCTGCTACACCAATACCAAGACCCCAGCCTTCAATTGTGATACCTGCCTCTTTCGAAACATCAACAAACAGCGGCATTGTGTTTTTTTGAATTCCCTCATTTCGATACAATCGGTCCGTACTCTTTCCATACCCGTCCTTTAGCTGACCGATGGGCAAATTTCTATCATAAGTCTCTAGCGCGTTAGTGAGAATATAAGAATCCAAATCGCCATCATTATCAAAATCAAAAAAAACTGCCTGTGTAGAGTATCCTCTATCGGCAAGGCCGATAGTTTCCGCCATTTCAGCGAAAGAAGGAATGCCATTTTTTATGCCTTGATTTATGAAGAACTGATTTGGTGCAGACTTGTGCCTATAAGGTGAGATGGTGCATATGTAAATGTCTAGTAAACCGTCTCCGTTAATATCAACAACAGCTACCCCGGTGCTCCAAAAAGGAGTTTCAATTCCTGACTTACTCGTAATGTCCTCGAATTCAAAGTTCCCCTTATTTAAATAGAGTTTACATGGTACCTGATTGCCGCTGAAGAAAACATCCTGCAAACCATCGTTATTAAAATCGCCAACGCCTACTCCTCCTCCGTTGTAGATGTGGTCAAACGAAAGAACATTTAGAGAATCGGTTTCTGTTATTTTGTTATTGAAATAGATACCCGACTTTGAAGAAAGAATTCGCTCAAACATTTTTCCATCATGATTTGAACACCCCAAAAAGATAAAAACCAGTGTCCGAAGAATTATCACATTCACTTTACTCACGCATTCCTGAAAAAACCGCTTTGTTGTTTTCTTATCCATTTACAAAATCTATTTCCGACCAAGCGCTGGTAGAGTCTGAATTGAACTTCTCTTGACCATTTAGCAATGAGGGCTGTCTTTTTTTTCTTACAGAATGGATAAGCATAAGGGACGGCATATTCCTGCCATCCCTTAACTCGTGCTCTTTACTTTACACTTTTGTTCTTTCCTAATACCCGGGATTCTGACAAAGATTTGGGTTGAGATCCCTGTCTATTTGAGGTATGGGATATTTAAGCCACTTGTCCTGATAGACTAAACCATACTCATCCAAAAAGAACTTTGCAGCTCTTCCTGTTCGTGTATAGTGCATCCATAAGTTAGGTTCAAAAGTCAATTCCCATCTTCTTTCATTCATAAGGTCAGTAAAAAATATTTCTCTGTTTGACTGTGCAGGTTTATCGGCTAAGCCGGCTCGTGCCCTTATTAAATTCAGATTGGTGTAAGCCCCAACATTATCCCCTAATTCAAAAAGGATCTCAGCATAGTTTAATAAGAATTCTGCATAACGCATCACAACAATATTTACCCCATTAAACCAACGGGCATTTGAAGTTGGAGCAGCCCTATCCGGGCCAATGAACCATTTTGCTGAAAATGCAGAATTCTTTTGAGCCAATTTAGCGGGGTCCAAAAAAAGAGTGGAGGGCATTCCCTCGCCTTTATACGATTCACCCATAGTCTTTACAAATTCCAGCCGCCTCTTATCTGTTGGATCGTACGAATTTGCAAGTTTCATGTTTAATGGAACCTCACCCTTAAAGGGAGCATTCGTGATATGCTGGTCGCTGAACGATCCTAATGGAGTGCAAAGTACATTCAAAAGATTACCATAATCGGGTATATCAATTGACCAGCTGACAGTCCCCCCCGGTTGATATCCATATTGTAGTTCGAAAATGGATTCAACAGTATTTGCTGAAGAAGGTGAGAATAACTTTGTCCTTAAATCTGAAAAAGAAAGCAAACTATATTTTCCAAGGGCAATCAAATCATCAGACGCTTTTTTGGCATTCGCCCAATCTTTTTTATACATGTATGCATTGGCGAGGTAGGCCAAAGCAGATCCTTTTGTTACCCGACCTTCTTCTGCACTCCCCCAACTTGGCGGTAATTTTTGGAAGGCCTGAGTTAGATCTAAAATCACCTGATCCCAAACTTCGCTTTCGGTATTACATGAAGCGGACACTGCAGCTTTATCGGAAACATCGTAGCTCTTAAGGTAAAGTGGAACATTTCCGTATCGCTGAGCCAAACTAAAATATGAAAACCCCCTTAAAAATTTTGCTTCACCCTCAAAGTAGTCTTTGTCTGTCGCTGATAGAAACCCACCAGTTGAAACAAGTTTCTCAAGCATAAGATTTGTGCGACCAATTACTTTGTAACATAATCCCCAAGGTGCTGTAACATTACTCTGTGTTGGCGACATGTAAACATTAAGGTCGTATGGTACTTCATCCAGTTTGGTGATGTCCTGGGATATCCGGCCATTAGTGGTAATCCAATTGCCAATCCCGGTGAGGTTACCAGAACCATTGAATTCGTGATATGCCCCCAAAATGAAACCGTAAAAGTCGGATTTCTTATTAAAGAAGTAATTATCAAACGTGGTACCATTCTGCGGATTTACCTCCAAGAAGGAATCGCTACAATTGGTTAGTGATAGTACCACAACCAATACTGTAAAACATTTATATATTTTTTTCATGAATTTGGTTTTACTGTTTTTCAAAAAATAAAGTACATGGTATCACATGATTTAAAACTGAAGGTTAACACCTGCCAAAAACACACGTGGAACAGGGTATCTGCCAAAATCAACTCCAGTTTGTAACTGATTGGCGTCAGCTGATGCAGGAGGACCATCACCGGCTCCGCTTCTATCTTGGCTTCCCACTTCAGGATCCCAACCGGTGTATTTAGTAAGGGTGTACAGATTCTGTGCGGAAACATAGAAGCGTAAACGGGTTAATCCAATCTTTTCTGTCAATGAAGCTGGCATTGTATAGCCTATCTGCACATTTCGAATTCTTACAAAAGCGCCATTTTCTACGAAGGCGGAAGATAAATATGCATTGGATAACGGAGCATCGTACGCGTTCCGTGGTATTTCATTGCTGGTACCTTCTCCATTCCAGCTATTTAAGAGATCCTTTGAACCATTGATTAATCCTTGCTGACCTGATAAATGCATGCCGCCATGTGTCCAGGTCTTAGCCATATTGGCTATTTGCACACCAGCCTGTCCTTGCAAAAAGACTGCAACATCAAAGGCTTTGTAAGTTGTATTTAAGTTTAATCCAAATATATATTTTGGCAATCCATTACCCAGTATTGTCTTATCATTAGCATCAACTTTACCATCACCATTCAAATCTTTGAATTTTCTATCGCCTGGTTTTACGCCAGTAGTCATGCCGCTACTTGCTGCTTCTGCTGCATCCTGGATGATTCCGTCAGAAACATAACCCCAGAAATTTCCAATCCGCTCACCGATGACAGACCTC
>JBBQXZ010000407.1:0-3792 GCA_038209145.1 Cytophagales bacterium
TTGAACGCTACTTTGGGCTACTCTCTTTACCAAAGAGATAATTACTCATTATTGGCTGAGGGCAGGGGAGCCGCAACCGACCTTATTTCCACACTAAATGCCTCAGGTGAGCCTGTTCGGGTTTCCAGTACTAAAGGAAAACAGTTAATATTAGGCTATTTCGGTAGGGTAAACTACGATTTTGATAATCGGTTTTTGATTTCGGTGAGTGCCAGATACGACGGAGCATCCAATCTTGGAAGACAGTATAAGTGGGGCTTCTTCCCTGGCATGTCTGCCGGCTGGAATCTTCACAATGAGACATTCTGGAAAAAACCTCTAATGATCGACAGATTGAAGGTGAGAGCCAGCTATGGTCTAAATGGTAATCTAGGGAATTTGGGGGATTTCCAATCGCAGGGTGCATACAGTGTAGGAGCAATTTATCAGGGAAATGCAGCAGTAGAATATACGACGATTGCAAATCCAAATCTAAGGTGGGAAGAATCCGAGACGTTTGATATCGGATTTGACGCCAGCCTTTTTAACAATAAGGTAAGTTTATTATTTGATTTTTATCAGAGAACTACTTCAAACTTGATAACAACACTTGAAATGCCTAAGCTAACCGGATTTACCAGTATATTAACCAACTTGGGTAGTCTCCAAAACCGCGGGGTCGAATTGGAAGTGACCTATAAAATATTGGAAAAAGGAGATTGGAATTGGAATTTTTCATTCAATACGGCATTTGTGGATAATAAGATTTTAAAACTACCTCAAAACGATAACGAAAACAATCGAATTGGAGGCTTATTTATCAATGATCCTGCAATCGGAGAAAATGCGTGGAGAGGAGGCCTTCAGGAAGGTGGAAGGATAGGGGAACTTTATGGTTATCAATTTCTTTCCGTATTTCCCACGGATGAAGCTGCCAGAGCAGCTCCCCAAGATTTGGTCATGCCTGGACCGAACAGAACCAGACTTGGAGGAGATGTAAATTGGCTAGATGTGGACGGCAATGGCATCATTGATACCAGAGACCGTGTGTATATGGGTAATATTTTTCCCAGATGGACAGGCGGATTTGCAAATACTGTAAATTACAAAGGATTCAGTCTCTACGGGAGGTTCGATTATACAACTGGACATATGATATACAATTATGTCAGGGCTAATCTGGACGGGCAATTTGTGGGGAATACCAGCATGAGTTCCAATATCCTCAGATCCTGGGAAAACCAGGGAGACATCACCGATGTTCCAAGGTACTATTGGGCCGACCAGACGGCGCAGAGCAATTATTGGAGAGGGGATCCAAGAAATTTGAATAATGGGGCAGGAAGTTCCGTTCATTACGAGAAAGGAGATTTTTTGGCTTTGAGAGAGGTAACCTTCAGTTTTAACTATACTGCCGAATGGTACCGAAAAATCGGAATCAATAATATGCGATTCAATCTGACCGGGAATAACTTGATTTACTTTACAAATTATAACGGTCTCTCACCTGAGGAAGGGGGAATGGATAGAGGGCGTTTTCCTGTCCCAAGAAATATCCTGCTGGGAATAAACCTATCCTTATAATATTTTAACTTCCAAACTGAACAAAATCATGAAAAATATACGGTATAAATTAGGTCTGTTATTCTTCAGTGGAATACTGTGGAATTTCTCATGCACAGAGCCTTTGGAGCTAGCCCCCATCAGCTCAATCGGCGCAAATTCTTTTTGGCAAACTGAACAGGATGCCAGGGGTGGTTTGTTCGGCATGTACAATCAATTCAGGATACTTGCCACTAGGAGTTTGTATTACATGGGAGAGGCCAGAAGTGAAGTGATGGGCCACGGATTACAAAACGCTGATTTCAGACAGCGTTATTTTGAGAATGACATGAATGAAAATACCGCGGATCTTGAT
This sequence comes from Cytophagales bacterium, assembly GCA_038209145.1. Lineage (GTDB taxonomy): Bacteria > Bacteroidota > Bacteroidia > Cytophagales > Cyclobacteriaceae > Lunatibacter. Next base: position 1,898 of record JBBQXZ010000407.1, read on the forward strand.
TGGCTTCAATCATACAGAATTATCAATTTCGCTAATTTGGTGATCAAAAATGTCCCGTCAATTCCTTTCCCAAATGAAGCTAATAAGAATACTATTTTGGCTCAAGGATATACAATGAGGGCTTTTATGTATTTTGTACTAGCCAAAACTTGGGGCGATGTCCCCTTAATGACTCAACCTGTTGAAGGATTTGATGCCCAGACTACGTTTAAGGAAAGAGAATCCGTTGATGCCGTTTTTGACCTAATCAAGTCAGATTTAGACATGGCCATTTCCCTTTTTCCAAATTATCAATTTCCAACTGGGAGGGCTATGTGGTCCAAATCAGCGGCAAACATGCTTAAAGGCGATGTTTATTTATGGACAGGCAAACGATTGGGCGGAGGGAATACCGACTTCAGCACTGCGCTCTCCTCACTCACAGAAGCACAAACAGCAAACCTTTCTTTGTTGCCAAATTATTCAGATATCTTCAATTTTGCCAATAAAGGGAATAATGAAATAATTTTTGCGGTTCATTTCAATGATTTTGAATCTCTTAATAATTACTTCTCTGATATGTATATCAATGCCAATGATTTTAGAGATTCTTTTGGCAGTGAGACCCTAATGAAAATTGGAAACCCGGGAGGATTTAATTGGTGGGCACCCACAGCGACTATTCGAAATCAATTCCATGAGGAAGACAAACGGCGAGACGGTAGCTTCCTTGAAATATATGCAACCGAAGGTGGCCAAAGAACTTTTATCGGTTCCATAGTAACAAAGGCAAGGGGATATACCCAAGCAGGAACAAGGAGGTTTTTGGATGATATTGTTATTTATCGATATGGAGAATTATTGTTGCTGATAGCAGAAGCAAAAAATGCGCTGGATCAAGATCCATCTCCAGAAATAAACATGATCAGGGCGAGGGCGTTTCAGGAGAAGTTTGAGCAATTTCGATTTATCAACGTGTCAAAAGAAGCTAACAACGAAGCGATATTGCAGGAAAGGTTGTTTGAACTGGCATTTGAAGGGAAAAGATGGTGGGACCTTATTCGCTTTGACCAGGCTTTTAATAAGGTTCCTTCCCTACAGGACAAAGTAGGACAAAACCATTTACTTATATGGCCGATAACCCTGGAAACCATAAGTCTCAACTCCAAAATAGTCCAAAATCCGGGTTATGAACAGTAAATTATTTTCCATATTAGTCTAAAAGTAGCAACCATGAACGGGACGCAAATATTTCTAACCATTGCTTTGGTGTTATCCGCTCTTTATCATCCGGTAAATGCCCGGCAGGTTGCCTTAAGTCCGGATAATGGTAAGCCTATTTCCATAGGTGTCTTTGCTCCTCAGGATGTAGATGAATCACGGAGTAAATGATGGGCCACTTGTCAGGCTGGATAATGGGAAAAGATGGCCTGTCTTTGTGCATCCTGAGAAATTTTTTTCCTATTATAAAAATATATAGCTATGAGACTGAATTTAAGGTGAGCCTTAACTGCTCCATAAAAACAATGCAATATGGAAAAGAAAGCAAATATGAAAAATAGAAGCTATCCCCCAAACACCAATGGAATTTTTAGTAATAAAAAGGAAAAATCCCGAAGAAAGTTTCTGAAAAATAGTTTATTAAGTGCGGTGATTTTTCCCGTTGCGATAACTGGATCAAATGATTCTTTCAAAAAACCACTTAAGGAAATCACACCTCTAGACTGCATCGATTATGGGAAATCATTTTTCTGCAATACGGCTGAATTTAATTATGTCAGAATGTGGATAGAGAGTCGCACCACTATTTTCGATACTGTATCAGGAGAAAGTAAGACGTATTATCAAGGGGCATCCTGTAAAAGTGAAAACACTTTTGGTGAAACCGATTTATTTTATGAAGACAATTATGACTT
>JBBQXZ010000408.1:0-3769 GCA_038209145.1 Cytophagales bacterium
GGAAAAAGACAACCTGGAATGGAATGGCATTTACTTCATTTGTATAATCCGAGGATTGTTGTCAAAGAATCCATAATGCCCTCCTTTCCGTGGCTTTTTGAGCTAAAAGACGCATCTTCGGTTAAGGAAACGGATCAGCTGATTCCTGTTCCGCAGGAATTTCTCAATGGTTCTTCCAAAAAAGTAGTGGCTACCCAAAAAGCCAAGAATCTGGTTGCCTACCTACAATCCCTTACCCAGGCAGAAATGCCCCAGAATACCACCGCAACTTTTATTCCCTCCTCAAAGGAAACTAAAGCAGGAACCAATTCGGGCGAAGAACTGCTGCCCAATGGTCAGACGTTGTATATGAATAACTGTGCCGCCTGCCATCAAGCTGAGGGTGGTGGTTTGGCCGGTGCCTTCCCTCCTTTGGCGGCAAGTCCCATCGTGACGGATGAAAATCCGGAAACAATGGTCAGAATTATCTTGCAAGGCTATGATGCCCGACCGGAATATGGGGTGATGGCTGGATTCGGAGACATCCTTTCAGATGAGGAAATTATGGCTATCGTCAACCATGAAAGGTCAAGCTGGGGAAACAAAGCCAGGTCCGTCACCGTGGATGAGGTGACGGAGATCAGGTCATTTGTAAATACACTTAAACAATAACTATGGAAACCAAAGAAATTTATCTCGAAACATTGATATCGCCCACACCTCAGGAGGGTAGGGAATTGTCCATCAAATTGGCCCGGAAATCCATCGCGGCTATCCAAACGGATGGAGAAATCCGCAAAAAACTTCGATCCGATTATGCGGGGGATACGGCAAAGCTGATTGCCTCTTCGCAGGTAATCGCCACGGAGTTTCAAACAATAGCCATGGCCATTAATTTCTGGAAATAATGCGGACTTTCACTATGTCATTGTTCTTAACCATCATGCTGTTGATGGTCGTATCAGTAGGTTTTGCCTGTGAGGTCTGCCAATCCAATCAGCCTAAAATGCTGGAAAATATCACTCATGGCCAAGGGCCACAGGGAAATGTCGATTATCTGATAACTTGGTCGGCCGCAGTCTTGGTACTGTTTACACTGGTATTCAGTGTAAAATACCTTGTCAAGCCACGTGAAGATAAGCCGGACCATATCAAAAACATTGTATTGAAATAAATCAATTTAATTCATGGAAGACAACAGAACGGTCAAAATATTTCTTGACGAAGACCCGAAACCATTTGCGGCATACTCCCCGCCTGTAAAATTCATTTTGGATACCACCAAAATTCCCGATGGGAAACATCGTCTTAAAATTCTGGCAAAATCCACTTCGGGAAAAGAAGGGATGAAAATAATAGACTTTGAAGTGCGGAATGGACCGGCTATTTCAGTTGAGGGTATTAAAGAAGGGGAGGTTGTCAACCAACAGATTCCCATCACGGTAAATTCCTATGGAAGTGAGCGAAACGATTTCTTTATGATTCGAGGCTCAGAAACACCCAAGGCAATTCCCGCATGGGTGTGGGCACTGATAATTGCCTTTGTAGGTTTTGCGGTATTCTATTTGATCATGTTCTGGAATTCGGAACGATATACTTCCTATTTCTAATGGCAGCAAATTAATGCAGTCCAGCCGTTTTAAAAAATTGAATCAACAATCAAAAGGCATATGGATCAGATTTTGCTTGCCACATGATTACTTTAACGACCAAAATTGACCTATAAATCAAAAAATATAATCGACTCCCCGTGCATCAAACAAACTTTGCTGCTGACTTGGGGAAATAAACCTCAAATTTAAATTTTCAGTTATGAATATAAAAGACAAGCATTCCGAAGATAAAAAAGTTTCCCTTGTTCCCTTGTTCAAAGGAAGCGAGGGGACCGTTTCCTCAATGCATCTTGTAAAAGATGGCGAGTTGCCCCCTCATATCACAAAGGTACCCGCGTTGCTGACTTGCGTTTTTGGCAAGGCGGTTTATCTTACGGCAAGTATAAAGGAAACCCTCAATCCCGGTGATTACGTGGAAATCGAGCCGATGGTAGAACACTGGATTAATGGGATCGAAGACAGTCATCTGCTGCTTATCAAATAATACCTTGGCCTGGCTTCAATTTTTTTACGTTTTTCCAATGCTTAAAATTTTAGTAAGTTAGGTTTTTTTAAATACTGAAGTCTTCCCAACATATTGAACGGCGGGAGATATTTAATAATCGGTTTATCAGAAATACTTAAAATTCCATCATAAAAATTCAGTATTTTTACAAAAGGATTATTCATCTTTATTTAGAAACATGTTTGTATGAACAAGAGCGGACCTGTCATTATTATTGAGGATGACTTAGATGACCAATATATTTTGGCCAAAGTATTTAAAGAACTTAACTACGAAAATAAAGTAATCTTCTTTGAAGACAGTGTTCAGGCATTGGAGTTTTTGACCGACACGGACATTGAACCATTCTTGGTAATTTCTGATATTAACATGCCAAAACTAAATGGACTGGAATTGCGGGAAAAAATCGTCAATAATGAGGATTTGAGATTAAAATCCATTCCCTACCTCTTTTTTACGACGAGTGCGGAACAAAAGGATGTCATTGATGCCTATTCAAGGTCCATTCAAGGATTCTTTGTCAAAGCCAATAATTATGGCAAACTTAAAAATACGATAGAAAAAATTGTGGCGTATTGGCAGGAATGTGAATCACCCAATTATATTAGAAATGCCCAACAATAAGCATTTTCCAATGAGAAGTTAATTAAAAATAAAACTAAATTAATATCAATTTGAGGTTGGCTTTTTAGAAACCGTAATACCTGTAGTTTAAATAGAGGATTAAATACTATACATTTTGGAACAAAATTTGACTAGAGATAAATCAAAAACATAGAATAATTGTTTTTACCCTTATTTCTGAAAAAAAATTGATCTTTTTATGACTAACAATCCTCAAAATAAAGCAAATAGAAAAATTATCGAACTGAACGAAGAATTAGAAAACTATTTCAGAAATACGGTGATCCCCCAATTGTTTGTGGATGCTAATTTGATCCTCAGGAAATTTACCCCTCCTGCAATGAAACAATTTCGACTTACCGCAGCTGATAATGGAAGACCAATTAGTGAGATAGCAAATAGGATTAGGTTTCCCACAGTTTTGGAAAATATCCAAGAGGTAATTGAAACCAACGAGGATATGGAAAAGGAAATCCAGACTACGGACCTAAAATGGTATCAGATGAACATTCTTCCGTATATTGTTCGAAAAAGTAATCAAACCAATGGCGTGATCATTACTTTTATTGATATATCCTCCCGTATTGAAGCCCTCAGACAATATGAAAGGCTTAATCTGAATCATGAAACTGTTATTTTTGCGCTTTCCCACGACTTAAAAGGCCCTATTGGTAATATCAATGGGTTAATAGACCTATTAAGGAATATGGAGCAAGATGATAAAGTTGAGGCCAATATCCTTATGGAGTCTATAAGCCTGTCGGTCGGTAAATTGATGAAAACCATTGAAGACCTCACAGAAAGCCTTAAGGACAGCACAGGATTTGATGATGATGCGGAAAGGGTTGACATTCAAAATATTGTAGAAGATGTAAGGATTGGCCTAAGTGATAAAATATTCGGGTCCAAGACAAAAATCCATTCTGATTTTCAGGTAACGGAATTAAACGTTTGCAGAAAAAATATCAGAAGTATTGTTTATAATCTTTTAAGCAATGCCATAAAATTCAGTGAACAGAAAGGAAAGCCGGAAATATGGATCCAAACC
>JBBQXZ010000409.1:0-3747 GCA_038209145.1 Cytophagales bacterium
ATCGGATATGTTTCCAGCCTATTTTTTCAGAAAGGGGACCAAAAGATCAATCAATTCACCTATAAATCACTGGTGAGCAATGTAGTCAAATAGCTTGGCTTATTAAATTAGCTGGAAAAATGGGAAGAGACCTTTGCTTGGTGAGTAATCACCAACTGCCGACTGAAAATTTGGAAATATTGGCGAAAGCATTAGCTGAACGCTTGCATGTCAACATTGAATTTGGGTTTTTTGGGGATCCGGATTTATCCGCCTTCCTGGACATACCCGGCGAGGATGGAATTATAATCTCCGGAAGTATAACAAGAGGTTCAAAACTACCGACCTTTAAGCTAATTGATGAAAATTACCTGCTTAAAGAGCTTTACAATAAGTATGGTCTGGAATTTTTTTCTCTTCCAGTTGCTCAAAAGTATTTTTCCAATTCGGGGGAAATGATGGTGTCAAAGCAAGAACTAATCAATGGCCTATTTGGACCGTCATATGAGCTTTGGAAACCAGATTCAGAAACTTCAAATGTCGGTGGTCATGAGTTATTTTTTGCCATAAACAGGTTTTTTTTACAAATTTGGAATCTTACTTTTGCCGTTGGTGGGATTTTTGTGAGATATTCAGGGGATACCCTTCATTGTTAAGTCATTGGAGTGATACACTTGAGGAATTTCGAAATGAAATAATGCATTATACCCATTTATTCGGTGGAGGTATCTGTTTTTATTTGGACGACCATAGCAGCGCCGTAACCTGGATAGAAGGGGAAATGGATCTCAATCAAGTGAACCGGGTATTGCTGGAAACTATGGGAGATTTGGTGATAAACATTCCCAAGTTTTTTCGGGACCCTCTTTATCGGAATTTGTATTTAAAAACCGGTTGCTACCCTCTTGCTTTTAAGGATGATTTCAGTGATTTAGCCAAATAGAAATTTAGAATGTTTTTGGAAACAAACCATCCCATGAAACTCACTATTTACTACAATACAAATGATTGGCGTCAGCCGCAACGACTCGAAACGCAAAAAGCCAAGCAGCCAAGGGAGGACAAGCTGCTACGGAATTTGCTTTTGATGGCCTGACCTATGGAATGATTAAGGCTGCTTACAGATTAATTAGGCCTGCACCACCACTACCCTGTTTAAGTAGTGATGAATATACCCGTATATTGGAGTTCAGGCAATACCTTGACGAAACCAGGTTAATACTTGTAAGTTAAAACCAGACCTTGGCTTTTATTGTCAGGCAGAAATAAGACCAGTCCCGAAGGAGCTCAGGACGGCTGCGCCGAAAGTCCGTCCGTTGTGGGGAAAGAACTTAATAGGCTGAAAACGGAAAAATCGTTTACTTTTATAAGTTGGTAAAATTGGATACAAATTGGATATATCCAAAAAAATGAATCAAAAACCGGACTTTGAAAGCCAAATACACCAGAAGATCAACCGGCTATTGGGCGTGATAGATACATTTAAAGGGTCATAGAAGGTTCTGGTTCAGACCAAAGTGGTCACCTAAAAGAACTGGGCAAGATTGCCACCATTGAAAGTACAGGTTCACCCACCAGGATAGAAGCGGCCACATTGACGGATGGGGAAGTGGAAAAGCTGTTGGGATCGGTAAAGATCAGCAAGCTGGAAAAACGGGAGGAGCAGCAAGTGGTGGGCTATTATGAAGCACTGGAAATCATTTTGGAGAACCATGAAGAAATCCCCCTGACCCAAGTTTACATCCACCAGCTGCACGGTATTCTGTTGAAGCACAGTGACAAAGACCGGGTTCATAAAGGGCAGTTTAAGAATCTTTCCAACCAGGTGGTGGCCAATTTTCCAGACGGGACGCAGCGGGTCATCTTCATTACCACGGAACCGCACCTGACGGCCAGTGAGATGGAAGCCCTGATATGGTGGGCTAATGGACGCATTAAAGAACAAGACCGGCACCCTTTGTTGACTTTATATTCCAGGTGGCGGGCTTTTTCGAATCCGGTAAATACCATTTTGGGGATCAGGGAAGTAGGAGATATAACTTCCTTGTAATGCCTTCCGCTTCCGCCTAGTGCAGTGAAATTCCAATCCTCTATTTTTACAAATGGCAACACTTTCGGCTTTATATAATCCGGCTCAGAAATCCTCAAATTTGCCCGCATCCGTTGATGGATATTATGGGCAATATGTTTTCGAAATTGCCTTATAGTAAGTACCAATTTACCTGGGTCTTGCAAATTTCCCGAATTGAATTTATCAGCTTGCTGGGCAAGCCTGAAAAGCAATTCCGCATTTTCATCGTAATCTACATCGGATTAGTCAATCAGTTCACTGACAAGCTGCTGAACAGGATTGTCTTTGGTATAGGCCTCCTGCCTTACCCCGATGGTATCTATCTTTCGCTCTCCGGTCAATTCTACCACCGGGATTTCTTCTCCCTGTGGTTGATAAGTAAATCCACTGACTGTATCCAAATCAAAGCGCTCGCACCAAACACAAACCTCTTGCTGTACCATATCGATGGGTGGAATTTCGATGATGTTTTCCTGATGAGATTTGACAATAATCTCATATATTTCCACCGCTTCAGCAACGACACTGTCCCCGAACAATTCAGTCTGATCACGATATAGATTTCGTTTGATTTTCTCCATCACCGCCGCTTTAACTTCCGGTTTAGGAAGGCTCGCTATTTTTTTGACATGTTGGTTGGTGCCAAATGTAGGAAGTGCGGAAATAATTGCCCGCTTGGCATCCAAACCCAACTGGGCTTTTTGCGGATATGATAGCACAAGGTTTTTTGGAAAGATGGCATCCCAATATCAATCATCCTTTTATGATTAAGATGGGATTGATAGCGTTAATCGCATTTGTCGTCCTATTTAGTTATAAGGGTGCAGATAAAGAAAAGGATAAGCCCAACGTTTTTTAATTAGGTCTGATATTGGCGGAACAGACTCGGATGATTTTCAGTCTATGACCTATTTGTTGATATATGCCGATCAATTTCAAATTGAAGGCTCGGTTTATTCCCCATTCTGAGCTGGCCGAAAGGTGGAATTGGCTTGGGAATTATACGGAACGGAAAAAAAAATGGTATTGAATGAATCAATTTCGCCTGCCCTACTTTAATGTTTCCTTGGTAGTTAGCCGATATGGGCTTTTCTGTACATCCAAAAACAAAAATGACTTAGCAGAATGATTTCAGTATTTTTCCACATTAGTAATATTCGTCTATTTGCTTTTTATATAAAACAATTAGCCAGATATTCCCGACCCAGTTTCCAATAAAATCTATTCCTTTCTTGCGTTATTTTTAATTTTGGAGTTGTAAGAATTGGTTGATTTGGCTAGCGAAAATAAACTAAAAAATTACCAGCAATTCAGGCAGATTAATGGCTGAGGATACGAAAAAAACCTCCTAAAAGCTATTGTTCACAATGAGCAACAATAAAACCAGATTGATCGCCAGTCTTAAAATTCCTAATAAAACAGCCGTTATAAGGTGATCTACCAGGTGCTTGCTCATTAAGCTTATGTAGAGCAGCGAACAAACCAACACGAGGTTAAATAGGGTAATTGCCATAAGTGAATAATTGTACCAGGCAGGTAAACCCACCCTATAAAAAACGCCATACAGGATGTAGATTAAAAGTGTTAGCGTACTGCTACGGATGTTCCATTTACGAAGTTGTTCTCTTTTTATATTGCTGGTGATCATTGTACGATTGGAATGTTTTTTTCAAGATAACTAAATGATCATGCATAAC
>JBBQXZ010000410.1:0-3733 GCA_038209145.1 Cytophagales bacterium
ATTGTAAATATTTCAACGTGATAAAAGTAATGATTTTACCTAACTTGAAATTGCGATTTATTGGAAGACGCTATGTTTCCTTGGAAACCATTCTTTATCAAATAAATTGTTTAATCCAAATCAGAAAAAATTTCCTCAAGGTCAAGTTTCAATCCCGGGATACATTTTGATTCGACAATATCACCAAAGGTAAAAAGTTTGGAGGATACATAGTTATTATCCACCAAGGTATATATCAACAACGTAAGTTCGTATGGTTGTATAATCCAGTATTCCTTCACACCACTTTCTTGATAGACTTCATATTTGTTTTGGAGCTCTTTTCTATTGCTTCTCAGAGAAAGTAACTATAGATTCAAATCCGGGACACCGATACTACTAGCAAAATTTTGAGTGGCTTTTGGATCCCTTGCCTTGTGGTGGCATATTTTGATAATCGGTAGTCGAGAAAAATAATTACTTCTTAGAACTAACGGGAAAATTGGAATTAATGTAGATTTAGGCAAAATATCTTCCATGCAATTTAAGTTTTACACATTCCTTATGTTACTATTAGCCCAATCTCTTTTGGCGCAGTCGATCAACGAAAGAGAACCATTGGTAGCCGCCAAAGAGATAACCAAAATGCTCGTATTCAATCCGGTATCGGCACTTACCATGATTGGAAAAAATTTGGGACAGGAAAAATCTGATTCCATTTCAGAGCTCTCAGAAAAGCTCTGGCTAGAGACGCTTTACGACCACAAGGCAGTTCTGCCAGAAATTGAATTGTTTGCAACAGAAAAGCTGGTTGATAGTGCGGCTTACAAAGCTGATTTGGAATGGCTTATCTCATCCGCCAACTCCAACAGGGACTTTCAAGACATTAGATTGCCACCATCTCTCTATACAATTCTGGAAGAAACGGATTGTAGGTATGCGATGCTCACTTACCTATCCGGTTTTAGAAGGAAAAAGGGAAATATGGTTGGGGAGATGTTTAAATCGATAGGTGTGGGTGTTGTTACTGCTGGCATGTATGCGCCTATACCCTACAGCTACCAGTCAAACATATACGTGCTGATCATGGACAAGGAGTCGGGACATGCGGTGTTCTACAGGGAGTCTGAGATGCCTGATGGTAATCCTTTAGGCAAAAAGACACTTAAAGTCCAATTCAAATATATCTTTAAAAAGTATTTTCTGTGAAAATGGATTTAATAAAACAGGGGTTTTTTTAGCATTTTCAGCTTTATTTATTGTCACGACCATTTTATTGAAATAAAGGTTGTTCGATGTCGAAAATTTTAAATTTAGACTTGAAAGAAGTACATATGCTGTTACAAAACTTTTCCCATTCCAGAAAAATTGCCAACTGAGGGTATTCTCGCCAACATCGCCAAAGTTGCCAGCATACAGCGCTTATATTCAAGGATTAGTCTCGCTGATTTTATAGCGCGTAGATTTGAACCATATAAAGCCTATAAGACCTTTTGGTTGTAAAATAAGCCTCCTAAGCCCTTATTTGTATTATATGGTTTATATTTTGTTGCATATGAAGGGGCTTAATCCTTTATTGACGACACCATACGCCAAAGCTGTCAACCCATTGTTTATCCCTTCGGATACTCGTACTCAAAGATCCAACCTGTACCAAACTGATCCCATAAACTCCCAAAATAGGAACCCCAAGGAACATCACCAACAGCCATCTCTATGGTTGCTTTTTCGGCTAGTTTATTGAAGTAATGGTCTACTTCTTCCTTGTTCTCCAAGGCTAGAAAAATACAGGAATTATTGCCAAAGGTCACTTTTTGTCCCATCGATTCCAAACTGTCTGATCCCATCAGGATAAGGTCTTTGTTGAGTGGTAAGGACATGTGTGCGATTTTATCCAGCTCATTTTCCGAGGGTGTCAAATTACCTACAGTCATATTCCTGTAGGTGATTTTGGCAATAAAATCGCCACCAAAAACGGTTTGATAAAAGGTAAACGCCTCTTCGGTGTTTCCTTGAAAATTTAAATAAATGTGTACTCCTTTCATTGTCGTGTGGGTTGGGATTTAAGTAGATAAGTAACAATCTTCAAAAATAGAAAATTGCACAGAATAAAAACTTGTCCTGGGACAAGAAATGAGTGCATATATAATCAATTTTTAGCGAATTGTTTTCTTATTCCGCTTATGGAGGAATCTGTTATTCCCAGAAAAGTAGCAATTTTCTTCAACGGTGCTTTTTCGATAATTTCCAAATAGTTTTCCATTAGATACAATACCATTACCTAGCGATCGAATTAAAAGGGTAAGGTGGAATAATTGTCAAATCCTTTGCCCATGCGTGCGTTTCATGATCTGCCGGGCGAAATAGGGGACCTGATTAACCAGTCCGACCGCAAAATCGGATCGGGCGGCCGCTCCAAATAAACGCTGCACCGTCCTGCCTATAAAAAGTCGCTGTTGGAAATAATGTTGCCAGGAACTGGCGTAAGCGTTTTGGATTTTTTCCAAGGAAGTATTTCCCAACACGGCCTCTGCGGCCAGTTTGCCGGTATGAATGGCAATAGCCATCCCGTTGCCGCAGAGCGGGGTTATCATGCCCGCAGCATCTCCAAGCATCAGGATATTATTCTCCACCGGTTTTTTGGTGCAAAAATTGATTTCATTAATGACCTCTGGCTTTTCCCAAAGAAATTCCGCCTCCCCAAATATTTTTTCCAAATGTGGATTTTTGAACAAGACGTTGGTTTCCAGCGCAGCAATGCTTCCATGTTCCTTCAACAGCTGCCGATCTCCGAGGTAACAGACATTAAAGATCCCATTTTCTACCTGATTGATTCCGCAATAGCCTCCCTCAAAATTATGCAAAGCCACCATGTCCGACTCATGGGTTGTTCTTACGTGGTACTTCACACCAATATAGGGTGATCGCTCTGCCATAAAGGAACGCTGGAGCACCTTGTCAATTTTGGACCGCTTGCCGAAAGCTCCCAGAACAACGGTTGCCGAAATCAGCTCTCCCGTATCCAACGAAAGATGGAACAGGCCCTCATTTGTCCGGGTCACATCCAAGACCTGGGTATTTAAGAGGAAATTCACACCTACCCCCAGGCATTTTTCGTAAAGAAACTGATCGAATGCATAGCGGCTGATGCCAAATCCGCCTAAATCAAGTGGCATCTCTGCCACTTTTCCATGCATGGAACTGAGGCGAAATCGTGTCAATTCCGAAGGCCCCAATACTTCCGGAAAAAGTCCCTGATCCAACAGAAAGTCGGTCACTTCATGGGATATATATTCTCCACAAACCCGATGGAAGGGGTAGGATTTTTTATCGATAAGCAAGACCTCTCTTCCTGATTTAGCCAATAAAAATGCGGCAATTAATCCACTTAAGCCTCCACCGATAATGGCGATTTCAACTTGCTGCATATAACTTTCGGTTTTCCCTTTGCTAAAGTTACGGAATTCTTTTTCAACCATACATGGAAAATCAAAACCCAATTTCAATATTCTGGGTTATAGATAGTTTATTTGAGGAAAATAAGCCTTTATTTTGAATAGCGATAAAACAACGTAGGCATGAAGATGTTTGAAAAACCCCAGGTATCCATTCTAATTTTATTGGTAATGGTATCCCTGTCAATTATTTCCGAACAGGCATTTGCCCAGCGGAGCATTATGAGAAGGGCTCCGGCCCCAGAAATAAAGGAAGCTCCAAAAGCGGATTCGACAGAGCTAAAAAATGGGCTGAAACC
>JBBQXZ010000411.1:0-3727 GCA_038209145.1 Cytophagales bacterium
ACACCTACCGCCTGCTTCGGTTGGTAAACCAGCTGATGGATTTCCGAAAAATTGACAACAGCAAAATGATGGTCAAGGCTTCCGCCCAAGCACTAGTCCCTTTTTTGGAAGAAATCATGTCCGTATTCCAAAAAACTGCCAGGGACAACCAGGTTCATTTTAGGCTGATGGCAGAAAATCCGAATATTCAATTGTGGTTTGATCCTGTTATGATGGACAAAGTTATTTTTAATCTGCTCTCAAATTCCTTTAAGTTCACCCCAAAAAAAGGGTTTATCCATATACTAATTGATGAGGATCCAATTAATCATGAAGTCCTGATAGGGGTGGAAGACAATGGCCTGGGAATGGTGCATGAGGATATTATCCATGTTTTTGACAGGTTCTATCAGGGAAAGTCTGGAATTAGAAAAACCGGAACAGGGTTGGGGCTGGCACTGACAAAGGAATTATTGGAGCTGCAATATGCCACGATTCGGGTAAAAAGTGAACCGGGAGAAAAGACCATTTTCGAAATACGGTTAAAAATGGGAAACAGGCATTTTGAGGAAGGTCAGCTTTTATTGGATTCCATGGATAGCCAAGTGCTGGACCATGACATCTTTTTCCCCGATCAAGATATCCTTCCATCAAAAGAGCGAGAACACGATGCCAGTCCCCAGCAAAGTATTTTGGTAATTGAGGATGATAAAGAAATTCGAGAATACCTAAAAAGTAAGCTTAACCCTTATTATCGGGTCATTGAAGCAGTCGATCCGGAGGTGGCATTTTCCATTGCCACCGATGAATTACCTGACCTGATTACCTGTGATTTGATGTTTCAAAACGGAAATGGGCTTAACTTGATTAAAAAACTCAAAGCCGATCCCATGACCGAAGCCATCCCCATCATTGTGATAACTGCCAAAACTACTCCAGATGACAAACTCGCAGGAATAAAAACCGGTGTGGACGACTACATTACCAAACCATTCAGTATATCTTTTGTACTTGAACGGATCAAAACCCTTTTGGCTAATAGAAGCCAGTTGAAAAAACATTTTTTACATGAATTGCCAATAGATTCAAGGTCCTCCAATCCCGAGACCATGGATAAAAAATTTGTCAATTCATTTACCTTACTGATCGAAGAAAATCTACAGGACTCCCAATTTGGGGTAAATGAAATCTGCAGGGAAATTGGCCTCTCCCGAGGGCAGCTTTATAGAAAGACCAAATCAGTTATGGGATACAGTGTGAATGATTATATCAACAAAGTCCGCCTCAAAAAAGCGAAACATCTACTTTTGCAGGAGACTGAAAGCATTGCGGACATTTCCCACCAAGTAGGCTTCAGCACGTCAGCTTATTTTTCAACTGTTTTCAAAAATGCGTTTGGGATTACCCCATCCGATTTTAGGGAAATTAATTTAAAAAATTTAAAAAATTGAAACAATTTTGAAAGTCTGGAACAATTTTGAAAGCATACGTTTTTCTTAAAATCAATGAAATCCTGCTGAAATACCCACTTTAGTCATTTTTACCACCATTTTTCTCGTATGGTCAATTTTGTAAATTATAAAAACACAACTAAAATTTAATTCATTTTTTGGCTTGTAGTTTAGTTGCAACAATAGACCATGAGCCAAAAAACAATTTATTATTCCATCATTGCCTCATTGAGCGGTTTCTTATTCGGATTTGATATCGCAGTCATTTCCGGTGTGAATTTACCCATCAAAGAGCAGTGGGGGACCTCCGAATGGTTTCACGGACTGACAATCATGAGTGTCGCTTTATGGGGTACTTTTCTCGGAGCCGTACTTGGCAGTATCCCATGCGACAAGATCGGCAGGAAAAGCACACTGTTTTGGATCGGGGTACTTTTTTTTGTTTCATCAATCGGTACATCGCTTGCCACCGACCCCTATGTATTTTCGGTGTATAGATTTTTGGGCGGACTGGCCATTGGGACCGCCACCATTGCCGCTCCCACCTATATTACTGAAATAGCACCCTACCAATATAGGGGCAAATTGGTTGGATTGTTTCAAGTCAATATTGTCGTGGGAATTCTGTCTGCTTACATTTCCAGTTACTTTTTAACAGGATTTGGCGGAAACAGCGACTGGCGGTATATGCTTGGCGTAGAAGCCATTCCGGCCCTGGTCTTTTTGGTACTTGTTATTAATATCCCCGAAAGCCCCAGATGGTTGATCATTAAAAAGAATCAGGTGGAAAAAGGTCTGGCAATTTTAGCCCGTATGTTTAAAAGCGGAAGCAACAGCCCACAAAATATTCTCCAAAATATCCGAGACGAACAAATTAACCGTGAATCGGAACATCCCAACCACCGGAAAACCCGGCACGCCTTTTTCCTTGCTTTTTTCATGGCCTTCTTCAACCAGGCCTCAGGGATAAATTTTGTGTTGTATTATGCCCCGGAAATCATGGAAAAGGCCGGGTTTGTAACGGAAGAATCCCTTCTTGGTATGGTATTCATTGGAGGTGCCAACCTGATATTCACTATTTGGGGCATTTCATTGATAGATAAAATGGGTCGAAAACACCTGATGCTTATCGGGTCTCTAGGCTACTTATTGAGCCTTTCCATGATCAGTTTCGGCTTTTTTGCCCTTTCATCTCCAGTTTTTAATTTTATAGGATTTCTTCTTTTCATCGCTGCTCATGCCATTGGGCAAGGAAGTGTCATCTGGGTATTTATAGCGGAAATTTTCCCAAACCGATTGCGGGCCAAAGGCCAGTCATTTGGAGCGGGGGTACATTGGGCCATGGCAGGAATTATTACGCTAACTGGCCCGTACTTGATCCAAGCGATGCCTGCATGGCAAATCTTTTCCTTATTTCTGGTTTTCATGGTATTTCAATGTCTCTATGTAATCTTCTTAATGCCTGAAACAAAAGGTAAACCGCTGGAAATTATACAATTAAAATCACAACTAAACTAATCCCTATGAAACAATCAAAAAAAGTCTTGTTGAACAACCAAACAATTTATACAACAGATAAACCCATTTAGGTTATGAAAAAACAAATTTTACAATTAATACTGATCATGATGGTTGCCCTTCCTTCCTTTGCCCAGCAAAGAACAGTGACAGGTTCCGTTGTGGATGCTTTGGGAGAAGGCATACCTGGAGTTACCGTTTTGGTACGCGGCTCCAGCCAAGGTACTGTAACGGATATTGATGGAAAATATTCCATAGATGGGGAGAGCAATGACATACTTGTCTTCTCTTTTGTAGGTTTTCAATCGGAAAATGAAACAATTGGTGCCAGAAGTATCATCGACGTTACCTTAATGGAAGACATATCCGATATGGAAGCTGTGGTCGTGGTTGGATATGGCACGCAGCGAAAAGGGGATATGACCGGGGCCATCGTAGCGGTGGATCTAGGTCCTATTCAGGGACAAAGTATGAGTTCAGGCAACCCCATGCAGGCGTTGCAGGGTAGAGTACCCGGACTACTTGTGGAAAAATCAGGGGATCCTTCAGGGCTGAATAGCCGGGTTCTGATCCGGGGAATATCCACCTTAGGGAATAACGACCCCTTGTATGTGATTGACGGTGTGCCCACCAAGCGGCAAGAAGTTTTTGCAAGTCTCAATCCAGAAGCAATTGAATCCGTACAGGTACTTAAAGATGCTTCAGCTTCTTCTATCTATGGATCAAGGGCGGCCAATGGGGTGATCGTGGTGACTACCAAAAACAGGTCAGCAGGGGCA
>JBBQXZ010000412.1:0-3717 GCA_038209145.1 Cytophagales bacterium
GGGAAGGTATGTCCAAAGCCCAAAAATATCCGTCCAGATGCAACAAAAATCTACACCGACAATGTCTGTAAAACCAAAACCATCCTACTACTCCACCTAGCCACCGTTTCACCCTGCTGATGTCAGTCAACAGCCACTAAGCAAAAGCCCTGATAGATGAATGCATCAATCAGGGCTTTTTCTCTGGGGCTTTCGCCTAGTGGGCTAAATGTTGTGCGTTCGGCTTTCCTTTGTCATTGGTTACAGTCAGATTACGACCTATCTTATTTTATTCTGGTTTTGGACCTTTTAAAACAATGGTTCTCACCAAGCCAGGAAACCACCGCTGCAACCAAACCAAAACTCTCCCGTGGGTTGTGAAAACATAATTTCTTCTTCGCTTCATTATTGCCTTCACCATTACTTTCGCAGCTTTATCCGTTGGCCACATTAAATTTGACGGACGTGGATCTGGACGTTCAGGATGCCAAACGCCTTCATTATCAATTCTGGCAATCTCCGACACAACAAATCCAGGATGTATGGTAGTACAACTCACACCGGTACCCTTTAATTCAGCCTGTAATGTCAGACCAATTGAATGTACAGCAGCTTTTGAAGCACCATAGGCTCCGACATTAGGATTAGGAAGATATGCCCCTATACTGCCCACTAAACCAATGCGACCCTGATTTTGCTTCAAATGTGGCAGGGTATATTTTACCGTCAGGGCTAACCCGGTGACATTACCTTGTAATTGCCTGTTCCAATCTTTTGCAGTCAACTTATCTATACTTCCAAAAACACCAAACCCAGCATTGGCGACAGCGATATCTAAACGCCCCCAAGTGGTTATGATACTTTGCACAGCATTTTCTATTGATTTTTCATCCAAAATATCCACTGGAACTACCAATGTTTCTCCACCCGAATTCTTAATCTCAAGTGCAATCTCTTCTAATAATTCCTTACGTCTAGCAGAAAGCACCACTTTATACCCTAATCTAGCCCACTCAAAGGCTATAGCTTTGCCAATACCAGACGAAGCACCTGTTATCCAAACAACGTTTTCTTTTGTATTTGTCATTGCAAGTTTTGTTTTGTTTAACTTTTCGATTTTTAAGCTGACGCACAATCGGATCACGCGGGGGAATTTCACCCCTACATTCCCACTGCCTGCCGCAGTATTGCGGGAGAACCGTGCCCCGAAAAATCGGGACAGGCTGTGAAAGTCTCCCTTCAAACTGCCTGCCCCGCATTATTGCGGGGGGGCTTCTAGTTTCATCACGAATGTATTTAAACATCATGGATTTACCAATACCCAGTGAACTGGTTATTGGCTGTGATTTTACATCATATTAATCCGTCATTGGAAATGAACACGTTGATGAATTTGAAATTGGAACCCCACAGAAAGGCGGGCAAGGAAGAAGTAGATCTGAAAAGAAAATACGCGTTGTAATCGCATTTGAGTACCGAAATGGTGATTGCGGAAGGGGCTACGCCAAAGTCATTGAAGACTATAGTGCCAAATCGCATCGTCCCATATTTGACCAGCACATCAGCTCACATATTGGCAGATGGATGGACAGGTTATAAACCGAATGTGCAAGACTATCCTAATTTGAAGCAAATCCTATCTGAAAAGTGAAGAAACTTTCCTATGCTGCACAACCAAATCAGGAACTTTAAAAACTGCGTGCGCATTGTACGTTCATGCTGCGATGCAGAGAATATGGCAGACTTCATCAACGAATATTTTTTCCGCTTTAATCAACGGAACCACCGAAAATCCATACTTTACAGACTTATTAAAAGTATGTCTGAACATAAACCAATGACTTTCGGTCAATTAAAAGTAGCCGCGATCTAAATGCGTAACCCTATTACGTTAAAGCAAGATTCGCAATATTAAATCTATGCATCAACTTACCAATTGCCCTATTTGTAACGCCACTTTTTTTGCTTCTTTTATTAAAACAACGGCTCAGATGCATTCGAATAAAGAGTTGTTCAATTTTGACCAATGTACTGAGTGCAAATTTGTTTTCTTAAATCCCAGAGTACCGTTAGACCAACTAAAAAACTACTACACGTTGTATTATTTACCTTACAGAGGAGCAAAGGCGTGGGGTAAGTTTGAACAATTGGTAGAGAAGAGCCAGCGAAAGTTAGATTTGAGGCGTGTGAAGCGGGTAAAGGAGACTCATATCCTAACATCAGCATCTTTGATTCTGGATGTTGGCTGCGGCAAGCCCAGCTTTTTAAAGGCTTGTCAGCAAGAGTTGAATTGCCTAAATATGGGTATCGACTTTACCGATGAGGGGTGGAAAAATCAATCCGCTGATTTTGCGGGACTCGATTTACAAGTATCAGAAATCAAAGACCTACCAAGCAGCTTGCAGCCTGATGTCATTACCATGTGGCATTATTTAGAGCATGATTACAGTACGCTGGAAAACCTGAGTTATTTAAAATCTATTTCCAAGCCATGTACATCGCTCATCATTGAGATTCCCAATTTCGATTCAGCCAGTAGAAAAAAATATGGTAAAAACTGGGCAGGTTGGCATACGCCCCGCCATATTTCATTGTTCTCCCCGCATAATGTAGAGCTACTGCTTCAAAAAAGTGGTTGGAAAGTTTCTAAACTACTTACTTATGGCACCATGGATTCCTATTTGCTTTACTGGATGAGCGAGATGGAACAGAAAGGAATCAAGTGGGATAAGAATATGGAGGATGAGTTTTGGGAATTTGTGCTTGGAATGGTACTATTTATGCCAAAAAAATGGATGGAGAAAAGATCTTCTCTCGGAATTATGACGGTAATTGCAACTCCACAATAGCGACTTTTAAAAGATCAAAAGGTTTCTACCTTCCAAATTGCCAGAGCAAATTCCCCTCAAAAGCTATATTCAAAACTAAAGATTTTGAGGTGTTGGTGTCCCGTTGTAATGTGGGGACTCCTGCGGCCGGCGACGGAAAACTGGTTGAAAGGATATATCCGGCCAATGCACGAAGGCACAACACATCTCTCAAAAAACGCAATAAGTGGCACTCAACATACCCTAATCCCAAGCTGGGATTTTGGTCTTTAAATAAAAAGCTTTTCTAACTTTGGAAAGCGTTTTTCGGATGGAAGGTTGGATAATGATTCCCTGCCTGGGTGCAGCGTAGAGTTTGTAAACCAATTTAAGCCAAGGTGCAGAAAAAACAAATTACCGGTTCAACTTGGTATTGTCATATAAAGTGACCCCAGAAATTGACAGATCGAAGTGACCATACGGCAAGGCGTAACAAATGTGTGCCAAGCTCGGAGAGAAAATAAATTGAATTGGTATTAATGGTCAATAGAATGCTCGCTTGTATAATGTTAGAATTCCAAATGTTCAATTTAGCACTAAACCCGCTTTTTTGCAAAACCCCTGTTATGCCTTCGTTGTTCTTTCACGATGTATATTTTGACAGCTTAGTCAATATATGTTCGGCTCGTCTTTCTGTAAATTCTTCAAATTTATCCTCCGTCCACAATGTCTCGTCTGTTGGTATTAAGTGCAGTTTCAAGAATGATGCTTTGTCTGTAACATAATCCGTATTGTTAATCCAAACTGCAAATGCTTTTCCGTTCTTTTCTCCTCTGTTTGTTCCATAGTCAATGAGTTGAAAGTTTTTGATGCTATTGATTTTTGTCCAGTCAAATTTCAAACTTTCCAAAATGGACTTTGGCATTATATG
>JBBQXZ010000413.1:0-3699 GCA_038209145.1 Cytophagales bacterium
AGATTTTGACTTGAAGGCAGCCATTCAGCAAATTCAAGCCCGTCAGAAAGTTCAAAAAAAACTCCCTACATGGGTTGGGTATCCAAAAATAATCTTTCCATCCGGGGTTTCGCTGGAGCAAAGTTCTTCGGAAATAACCGCCAAATTTAAAGCCGCTCTAATAAGTGGAGACAAGATGATAGACCTGACTGGCGGTGCAGGTGTAGACAGCTTTTATCTTTCTGAAAAATTCCAATCGGCTGTTTACTGCGAAAGACAGCCGGATTTGGCTGCCATCGCCGGGTATAATTTTGATATCCTGGCTCCCGGAAGATTTCAGGTTCAGGTAGGTGACTCGCTAGAATATCTCCGGCAGGTTCCAGATCCTGTCGACTTGATATATATCGATCCTGCCAGGAGGGGGCATCACAACCAAAAGCGCTACAAGCTATCCGATTGCGAACCAGACCTTTTGGAAGCATGGACACTGATGTCTTCCAAAGCTGCCGAGATCCTTGTCAAAACCTCTCCGATGTTGGATATCAAACAGGCACTTATGGAAGTGCCCTATCTGCAGCAAGTATGGGTGGTCGCTGTCAAAAACGAGGTCAAAGAAGTCCTGCTGAGCTGGAAGGCAAAAGGAAAAGCCTCCTGCCCTCAAATACACTGCGTAAACCTTCACCCCAGTGGAGATTCGACATTTAGTTTTACCTATGAAGAAGAGGCCATGGCGACCAGTGAATTCGGAGAACTTGGCCCTATTTTGATCGAACCTTATGCTGCTATTCTAAAGGCGGGGGCCTTTAAGGCTTTTGCAAAACGCTTTTCCCTGACCAAGCTTCATCCCAACAGCCACCTGTATACGGCAAATGACGTACAATCGGGAATTCCTGCCCGGGTGTTTGAAATTGAGAGGGAGGTAACCCAACCCAAAAAAGAATTGAAGAAGCTGATTCCGGATGGAAAAGTCAATGTTTTGACCCGTAATTATGCCTTGTCGGCAGCCGAATTAAAGCGAAAATACGATTTACAAGACGGAGGAGAAAACTTTTTGATCGGAACTAAAGTGGGAGAAGCGTATCGGTTGTTTTACTGTAAGCTGAAAAAATAATTGTTAACACCATCCATTTGTATAAAAACATTGGTCATTCGGTTAAATTTTGGCAATTCTTTGGATTATTTTTTTAAATTTAGAGAAGATTACAACCACTTAACTCCACACCCATGTCTTCTTTGTTCAACCGCCGCAAATTCCTACAAACCTCAGCCGTTGCCGGAGCGGCAATGCTTTGGTCTCCCAAGCTCCATGCCGACCAAATTCCCGATGCATTTTCAGCCGAAATTGGCAAATCCAAATGGGACCTGGACAGTCCGGCATTGTTGTTGGATTTGGATAAGCTGGACTATAACCTAAAAGCTGTTTCCGCACCTTTAGCAGGCACAAGTGTTGGAGTCCGACCCCATGTAAAGACACATAAATGCCCTGCCATTGCCAAGATGCAGCTCGATGCGGGAGCTGTGGGCGTGTGTGCTGCCAAGCTTTCCGAATCAGAAGTCATGCTTGAAAACGGCATATCCAATGTACTCATGACAGGGGTAAATGTGACCAAACCCAAAATCATGAAGGCCATGGAGCTGAGGAAAAAATATCCCGGATTCATTCAAGCGGTGGATAATCCCCAAAATGCCCAAGACCTGCAGGATGCGGCAAAATCAGCCGGAATCATTGCAGATGTAGTGGTAGATATAGACGTGATTCGCCGATCCGGTGTACCTACCGGAAAGCCTGCCTTGGAGTTGGCACAACTTGTGGATCGGCTTCCCAATCTTCGCTTTAGGGGCATATTGGCTTATGATGGAGGTGTGCAGCATGTCAAAGGATTTCAATCAAGAAAGGACCGGGCCCTCAAAACATTTGAACCTGTAGTAGAAAGCTACGAACGAATGAAAAGCTCCGGGTTGAATATGGAGATTTTCAGTGGAGGCGGAACGGGAACCTACGACATGATGCACGGAATCCCGGGATTTACCGATGTGCAGGTGGGCAGTTATGTATTCATGGACTGTCAATACCTGGAAATCGGAGGGGCTAAAAATGAGGAACGCTTTGATGATTTTGAAGCGGCATTGACCGTTTTAACAACTATTGTCAATGCCAACTATCCCGACCTGCTGGTGACTGATTCTGGTTCTAAGTCGTTTTCCCTAAATAAGCCCACCGGGTGGGTAATCGGTGAACCTGACTTTGTTTACAATGCCGGGTCAGACGAGTATGGAACAATAAGTTATGAAAAAGCCAGCAAAACGTACCGGGTAGGGGACAAATTGGAGGTGATTGTTCCGCATTGTGATCCTGTGGTAAACCTGTATGATTTTATGTATGGTATCCGGAACGATAAAGTAGAAAGCATTTTACCGATCTTGGCTCGTGGAAAATCACAATAAGGCAGTATAAAAACTATCCCATTTGCCAATACCATAAAACTAAAAATAGGATTGTTATTTTTCGTCTAAAGAAAAATAACAATCCTATTATTTATTTAGCACCGTAGTGGGCAAAAATTTGCTTTATATCAATTTCTCCACCTTCCTCCTCCTACAAAAATACCAATCGCTATGCCCAAATAGCTATTACCAGATTCCGCGATGACTGCTCCCTGCGAATTTATAATATTGGATTTTGGCACAATATTATAATCCAAGGAAAGACGAAACTTACCCGTTTCAAACCCAGCACGAAGAAATGGTGCCAATGCGTTTTTTGTCTCAAAGGTTCCTAAATAATCATCGTCCAAATCTGTTTCTGAATTTATTTCCAGGGAGGCAAATCTCATGTAGCCTATTCCGCCACCTACAAATGGAGCGAAATTTTCACCAAGGCCCTCGAAATAGTAATCGGCGGTAATAGCAACAGAAACATTTGCATTAAGATTTCCACTGACCTCATCGTTAAAGCTATAATACTCTATATCACGGACCATGGCTGCCGTACCAAACCTTAATCCAATATTCAGGTTGTCCTTGATATTGTATTTTGGTTCCAGATAAAACAAAAGCCCACCGCCACCGGATCCCGGTACCGTATACCCCAGGTCCATTCCGACCCTAAACATGCCCTCTTCCTGGGCGAACAAGACGTTGGCAGAAGCCAAAAAGCCAACAACAAGTAGAATAATCAGTTTCTTTATCATACTAAAAGTTTTATAGTGAATTACAAATATAATAATATAAACGACTTTTCAAATTTTTGACTATGGTCAGTTTAATGGTTAATAAGTGAAGGAGTAAATCCATTCTTAAGAAAATATCCAATTTATTTTATTTAAATCCAATCCAGCTATTTTATTTTTACTATTTCTTAATATAAGTAAAAAAAAATTTGAAACAACTACGTATTAAACTTATCTAAAATAATTAGTAATTTCATCAGCATTACCAACCGATAAAAGCAAATTTTTTTTAATTCAGCGCGTTGATCACTGCATCTATCCTACTCAAACATTATCCATTTAAATGGATAGCGTTATTCAAAAAACAATGTGATCCCAAAGTATTTTTGAAATTAATCCTGACTTCAAACTAAAGCTTGCCTACCAACTTGAGTTACTGAAGAAATCCTCCACTGTCTCAGGTTACCTATTCAAACATCCAAGAGAACCGATAAGTCGCAGACATTGGCTGTGGTCTTCAAAGGATTCACCATGTAGCAAAGACTCCGGT
>JBBQXZ010000414.1:0-3679 GCA_038209145.1 Cytophagales bacterium
AGGAAATTATCCCAAATCTGGTTGAATCGATTCAATGAACTTCGATTAAGAGAAGAAAGCCGGTTGGTAACTCCGTCGTTAAACGCCATCCTGACATTCCGTTGGTTGAAACTTTCTATCGCATAATTATAGGCAGTCTTAAATGAAAGCTTACTGGGAAGGATTTCAATATCGGCATACAAATTTCCATTTATTTTGGTAATCTTGTTTCTATTGTCCGAATAGAGTAAATCGTAAAATGGGTTTTGACTTCCCCTGTAACCGATTTGTTGGGCATTGGATAATGGAAATGGATCTGCCTGGGTATTGAGTTCGTCAAAAACCGGCAATATGGGAACTGCGAAATAGGACCTGAACCAGGCACCGTCCTCCCCTACAAACTGGTCGGCTGTACTCACGTTGAGATTGGTTCCGACGGTAATCCAGTCCCTGAGATCAGAATCCAACTTTACCCTAAAATTCAACCGTTGGTAATCATTGCGTGTGTCGTTCATCAGGCCCTGTTGATCGAAATAGCTTCCTCCCAACGAATACCTCGTCCTGTCATTTCCCCCATTGAAAGTCAAAGAGTGGTTCTGGATCGTGGAAGGACTCATAACCTCCGAATACCAGTCGGTGTTTACATTGGGAATGCTTGGGTCAATGCGGCTTCGTCCAAAACGCTGCATGGCATTCTGGACAAAAGCGATGTCTGCAGGACTTCCAGTTTCATTGATATATTGAACAAACTGCTGGGAGTTGGCCATTTTGATGACATTCTGTGGATTTTGAACACCATAGTACCCATCGTAGATTATTTCAGGTTGTTGATCATAACTACCTGATTTTGTTTCGACGACGACCACTCCGTTGGCTGCTCTTACCCCGTAGATGGCCGAGGCAGACGCATCTTTTAACACCGAGATGGTCTCTATGTCGTTTGGATTGAGGAAATCAATGTTGTCAAAAAACATCCCGTCTACCACATATAGCGGTGCTCCACCCCCTTCAAAGGACCCTATTCCTCTTACCCTGACGGTGGGTGCCGCACCGGGAGCACCATTGCTCACGATCTGTACACCAGCCACCCTTCCCTGCAACGCTTGCATGGCTTGTGCATTGGGTGTTTTGATGATGTCATCCGATCGCAAAGTGGTAATGGCTGAGGTGAGATCGCGCTCTCGTTGTGTACCATACCCTATTACCACGACTTCATCCAAGTTAGTGGCATCTTCAGTGAAAATTACATCGATTGCTGATCTACCATTGACTTGTATTTCCTGAGTACCGAACCCTATAAATGAAAAAACCAAGGTAGCCTGTGGATTGGTCAGGATAATTTGATAATTCCCATCCATGTCTGAAACTGTCCCATTACTTGTCCCTTTTTCAAGGATATTTACTCCTGGAACTGATTCCCCGGACGGATCCGTAACTTTTCCAGAAACAGTAGCTTCCTGTCCAAAACCTTCAAAGGATAATAAATAAAACACCAGTAAAATCGGTAGTAGTTTAGTAAGTTTAAAAGGAAGTTTAAAACATTCCTTCCATGTTACTTTTTGTAACATATTTTTCATATGAAATATTGGTTTAGTTTATTCTATTTTAAATGGAATTGGAAAAGAAAAATATTAAGAAGTTCCAATCCTGATATAAAAGTAGAAATTCGGCAAATCATTTTTACTAAATCCACAGCAATAAATAAAATTTGAGGCAAAATTCAGGCCTTAGCAATTAACCAAATTTCCTAGCTGAATAACATGATTTAAATGCATTTAAATGAAAAAAGATACATTTACTTTAAAAAAAATAAGCTTTAATATCAAGTCTAAGAACGTTGTTGAAATTGGTTCAATAGCGCGCAATTCGATCATCCGACCACGCTCAAAATGGACATTCAGGAGTTTTTAGCTTAATTCAATTTTTTAATTTCCATTTGGGCATCCAGAATGATCTCTTCCCAATTGGGATGGTCAAGTCCTTTCTTTTGGATCAGTTCATTTACTTTTTTACGAAAAGCCCACACCGTGTTTTTGTTGAGATGAAGGAGATCTGCCAGTTCCTCCAACGTGTGGGCTTTGCCTTCAGAAACACACGAGTATGCCATGTAAAACGCCTTTTCCAGGGGGAACCTTATGCCATGAAAAACAGTACCCGCGGTTTCGGATTCAATGTGTCCACATTTTGTACATCTTTTGGAGAAAATTTTTGGACCGTCACTGCATTTGTGCTTACCACATTGCCGACAGGTAAACTGATCCCCCCACTTGATAGATTCAAGATACCTGGAACAGGAAGACTTATCCGGAAAAATGACTTTGAATTCACTAACGGTTAGGTTTGTATTGGCTAATCTTGCGCGCAAAGAATCCTTTATATCACTTTTTAATTTCCAGTTGTCCTTGTCCAACAAGGAGTTGATCCGTTTAATCTCCCTGTCTTTTTCAGTCAGTTGATCGTTGTATTGAACCAACAGGCGATTTTTTTCCTCCAACTCATACGTTCTTTCTTTTACCCTGGATTCCAGTTCCTGGTTTACCGTCTCCTTTAATGAAATATTAAATTTATATTGTTCCAAAGATCTTTTTAAGGCCCTGTCCCTAATCTCCTTCATTATTTTGATGCGATCCCCCAAGGCAAATGACAACAAAACCATCTCCACCAAAAAGGCCAAATGCAAGCTGTAGTACCCTAACGTGCTGTGCTCCAACCAACCTGTGTTGACCATGACCTTGATTACTGCTCCCAAGAAAAGTATCCCATAAGCCAAGACGAAAAACCTGGCAACTTTATTCCCTTTGGCAAGGAGGTAAATTCCAGTCCCAAAGATCAACAAGAACGGTACGGTATCTACATAGGAAATGTCGAAATAGCGGGCATCAATTAAAATCCCTGCCAGAAATATACACAACTTCAACAGCAAGGACAGCCCTAACAACCTGTGGAAAACGGGAGCTTTACGCTTCGTATTCAAAAACCTGAAAGTGAATAAAACCGCCCAAAACACAATCGAAAAACTAAAGACACCATTAACCCATCCGTTGAACTTGGGATGGTCCGGCCAAATGTACTGAAAGCCGATACCATCGAGGCTCATGGCATAAAGTCCCACACTAATCAGGAAAAAAATATAATAAAGGAATTTTATTTCCCGGATTGCGATAAAAACAAGCAGGTTATACAGGGAAATCATTAGTATCATCCCATAAAAAACACCGTATAGGAAGTACTCGCTGAGGGCATAATGCACAAAGCGGTTTAAAGACCGAACCGCAATCCTGATATCTGCCTTTTGAGAAGAATTAACCCTGAAATAATAATTGGAAACCCCTTCCGCCTCGTTGTCTATTTTTATATGGAAATTTTTATGGGCGAAAAGCCGCTTTTTAAAAGGCTGCCCATCCCCCATATTTGTCCGAAAGTAATTACCTGATTTTGAAGGAATATAAGCCTCAATATGATCGATACTTTGGTCGTAAAATTCCATATACCAATCTCGTTGACTTTCTGGAAAGTTTTGCACCGTTACCTTGACCCAATAGGTGTAATCCGTGTTGAAATTATTTTTGCTGAATTCTGACCTGATCTCAAACCGCTGCTGAAATGCAGGTCGTATTATATCTTCAAAAACCTGCGCGTTTGTCGTATCCTCAAAAAACTCCAGTTGGGAAATGGCATAGATCCGCTCTTCCCAGTCGTC
>JBBQXZ010000415.1:0-3669 GCA_038209145.1 Cytophagales bacterium
GTCTTGCCCTCTTTACTGCCCAACCAAGTCCTGAACTTACTTTCCTGCTGGAAAGTAAGCTTGCTTGCCAAGTAAGACTTTAAGGATTTAAAAAGGCGTTTCATGAGATTGGGTTCTATACTTACATATAGCCTTAAGGAGGTAAAATTACTTACGTGGATTTATAGAATGTTTAAAAAAAAACAAACAAATAACACAAAAATATGAAAACCAGTAGGTTAAGAAATCAAAAAGATTAGAATTAGCACCAATAATTCTGGAGAGATAAAGCTAGACCGCGTTAATTTTTCCCGTATCGTTTTTGTGGCCTTATAGATGTGACTTTCAACTGTCCGCTTGGAAATGCTCAATTGCTCCGCAATCTGATCGGCAGTCTGGTGATTTAAGTATCTCAACTCAAATACTACCTTTTGACTTTTGGGGAGTTGGTCGATTGCTTTTTGGGAGTACCTTTGAAAATCTTCATATTCCAAAAACTTTTCCCCGTCATTTGATACCACAGATTCCCCGTCAGCCGCGGAGCATTGAAATGCCAAGAATCGGGATTGTCTTTTGGCCTTTTTGTATACAAAAGATTTCATGATGGTAATCAAATAAGCCTGAAAGGACAAATCGTCCTTGAGTGCTTCTTTCCTTTTCCAAATTTTCAAAAACACTTCCTGAACCAATTCTTCGGCATCTTCATGGGAAAGAAACATCCGCCGGGCTGTACCATATATTTTCGGGCCGAATTGTCGAAAAAGCGCAGAAAACGCATTTTCATCTCCCTGTCGAAGACGATTGACCAGTGATGGAATATCAATAGAGGTTATAGGGTTCATAGGATTGAATTTATGGGAATTCAATACCAATTAAAAAAAATTATTTGGAATTACCAATTAACCACAGTTTTAATATTTAATATTTGCGGCAGGTTGAAAGTAGGTGGGTTAATTGAAAGACTCAATGAAACATGAAACTTTAAAGCGCAGTACGGTTGGTGATTTTTCAGAATTATTACGGACAATTACCTGTAGATTTGTTTGTATTCTTGGCTAAGAGGAAGCTTGCCCACCTCGGCAAGCTTCCTTACATTAGTCAATCAGCCGCTTCCTTCAACTCCAGGTTCTATCCCAAGACTTAACTTCATTCCATTCATCTGTAGGTGCAAAAAACTCTTCCCCTGGCCGCAACCTGCGTTTCACTTCGTCTTCGTTGAGTTCCACACCGATTCCGGGTTTCTCAGGAACGGTCACATAGCCGTCTTTAACAAGGGGTTTATCCAAGCCGATAATCAGATCCTCCCACCAGGGATTATCTACCGAGTGATGCTCCAGACCGATAAAGTTATAGGTAGCCGCTATTGCGTGGACCGTGCCCATGAAGGTGACCGGTGAGGCCGCATGGTGCACAGCCATTCCGATTTCAAATTCCTCCGCATAATCCCCTATTTTTTTTGTCTGCAGGTAGCCGCCCGCACTCCCGGGATCGGGATGGACAATGTCCACCGCCCTGGTTTCGATCAGGTCTTTGAAACTCTTTTTGTGATACATATCCTCTCCTGTCAAAGTGGGTGTGGTAATGGATTCGGTGATCCGCTTCCATTGTTCGGTATTTTGCCATGGGATCAGATCTTCCAGCCAAGCAATGTTGTAGGGTTCGAAAGCCCGGGCAAGCTTGATCATTTCATTGTAGCCCATATGGCCAAAATGGTCGATCGCCAGCGGAATTTCATAACCTATTTTTGCCCTGGCCTTGGCTGCAAATTCCACCATTCGCTCCAGCCCTTTCGGAGTAATCTGAATATTGGTGAACTGGTGCCTGGTCTGGGCATGGCTCATCACGTCCTGATCGGTCCATCCTTGCAGCGGCATCCAAGGCTGCTTATTTGTAAGCGTGTCGTCAATGTCCTTAATTAACCCAATGCCGATGTCCATTTTCAACATGGTGAATCCTTGATCGACCCGTTCTTTCATTTTTTCGGCAAAAAGATCCGGATCGGAAATGGTGGGGGTATCTACATAAATCCGGACCTTGTCCCTGAATTTCCCGCCTAAAAGCATGTAAAGAGGCACCCCGTAGGCTTTCCCAGCCAAGTCCCACAAAGCCATTTCTACGCCTGAGACACCCCCACCCTGTCTGCCATGGCCTCCAAATTGCTCTATTCTTCTAAAAATCTTTTCTACATTACAGGGATTCTCTCCCAAAATCCTGCTTTTCAGCATCAGGGCATAGCGCTTGTCCGCACCATCCCGGACATCACCAAGCCCATATATTCCCTGGTTGGTATAGATTTTTAGAAGGGGAACATTGCCGTACTGGGCAATGCGCATATCCGTAATTTTTAGCTCGGAGGGATTGGAGAGCCGGTTTACCTTGGAAGTAGTATGTGCTAGGGTATCTTCTATCGGAAGCGCCATCATCCCACCCAGGCTTATCCCACCCAAGGTCATTTTCTGTAAGAAATCCCTCCTGGCATTGCCTTTCTGGAGTGGTTCCAGGTGTCTAACCTGAGTCTGTTCTCTTGATTCCTTGCCAATTAGGGGTTCTTTTGGTTGTTGTAATTGACTGATGTTCTTTTTCATAGGACTGTTATTCTAGTATTGTTTGACTTTAGAATGGATAAATTGCTCCTCTAATATAGAGATTAGTATTTACCTTAAAAAATCAATTTTTCGTTTATCAAATTATATTACAGTACCAAAACCAACTATATAACATCTGTAGAAAACTAACTATCCTTCGGTTGTATCGGCTCATCCATTTCAAAATCACAAGTAAAACCCAACTAATTTGTTGAATTGGAAGCCAAAAAGTGATAATATTACATCAAAAATAAAAGCAGTCATAACCGTGTTTGTTTATCATAGCGTTTATAAAAATAGGGATGTTGAATTCATCTTTAGGCCAGTGTCTACAGCGCATTCACCCCCAAATCAATGCATTTTGAATTTCTGATACGGTATGGATCCTGATAAGCAGTTACTTTTTGCGTTTTTATTGACCACTTTAGCAGGGCTTTCCACAGGCATTGGAGGCTTGGTCGCATTTATCAAATATGCCCAAAAGGAGAAATTCCTCGCTTTCAGTTTGGGACTATCTGCCGGGGCCATGATCTACATTTCATTCGTAGAGCTGCTTGTGGGTTCCTTAAATGATCTGAAAATATCCAACAGTGCGGATATGGCCCATACCAAGTTTGCGCTGCTTTTTTTGGGTGGTCTTTTGGCGTCTGGCCTAATCAGCAAAATCATCGGTATGGCCATGGAGGACGTGGGAATATTCCAAAGCAAACCTGAAAAACAATCCCTGGGTACGGAAGAGATAAAAAAGAAAAAAAAACTATACCGGACTGGAGTTGTGACAGCTGTGGCACTGGCTATTCATAATTTACCGGAAGGATTGATCACCTTCCTCACCTCCATGCAGGATCTTCAATTGGGAATAGGAATAGCTGCCGCCATTGCAATACACAATATCCCTGAGGGCTTGGCCGTTGCCATACCGATATACCGGGCTACCCAAAACAAAACCAAAGCTTTTACCATTACCTTGCTTTCAGGTTTGTCGGAGCCTTTTGGCGCAGCCATCGCCTATTTTGTTTTTTTCCGGCTTGTAGATCAGGAATACTTGGTTTTTGTCACCATCTTAGTTTCCAGCGTCATGGTTTATGTGGCCTTTTTCGAACTA
>JBBQXZ010000416.1:0-3660 GCA_038209145.1 Cytophagales bacterium
CTTTTCAATCAACCAAAATAATAGAAATCGAATGTTAACATTGGGATTTGTGAGTGCCATACTGGCCGACAACAGTTTTGAAGAAGTCATTGACTTTGCTGCCGAGCATCAGTTTGGATGCGTGGAAATGATGTGCTGGCCCAAAGGGAAAGCTGAACGTAGGTACGCTGGGGTCACTCATGTGGATGTGGGAAGCTTGGACCAGGCAACCATTGAGCATATCAAAGCTTATCAAATAGAAAAAAAGGTGGCGATTTCCGGATTGGGCTTTTACCCCAATCCGATGGATCCGGATGAGGAAAAAGCTTCCCATGCCCTGGCCCACATCAAAAAGGTTATTTCAGCCGCAGCCAAGTTGGAGATTCCCGTAGTCAACACCTTTATTGGCAGAAATCCCACGCTGAACATTACAGATAACCTGCGCATGTTCGCCGACCGCTTTCCCGAAATCGTGAAATTTGCGGGAGACCTTGGCGTAAACATCGGTATTGAAAACTGCCCCATGTTTTTCACCAACGACGAATGGCCGGGAGGCAAAAACCTGGCGATCTCCCCAGCTGTGTGGGATGAGATGTTTTCCATCATTCCGGATAAAAATTTCGGGCTAAACTACGATCCGTCTCACCTGGTATGGATGCAGATGGATCCCATACAGCCCATCTATGATTACAGAGACCGGTTGCATCACATTCACTTAAAAGATGTGAAAGTCTACAAAGAAAAACTCAACCGGGTTGGGATTTTGGCCAACCCGCTGGAATACCATTCTCCCAAAATCCCCGGGCTGGGGGATGTGAACTGGGGGCAGTTTGTCGCCGCCTTGACAGATGTGGGGTATAGGGGCCCTTGTTGCATAGAAGTGGAAGACAAAGCCTTCGAAAAATCCCCCGAGGATGTGCGCAAAGCCATTTTAACGGCCAGAAATTACCTGAGCCAATATATACCGCTGGAGGAAAAATAGGGATTTAGATGCTGACTATTTTGGGGTTGGCTTTCTTGATTTTTTCTTCCGCCCATTCTTTCTCTTCTTGATCAGGTTCCTCTTCCACCGATTCGTTCTCAGGACTGGGATTGGACATCAGATGTAAATGGCTGAAAACCGGAAAATGATCCGACCCTATTGAGGGAAGCACTTTCAGGGTCAGCAGCTTAAAATGTTTGGAAACGAAAATATGATCCAGTGGCCAACGAAAAAATGGATATTTGGCGTGAAAAGTATTGAAATACCCCCTTCCAATCCGGGGATCCAAAAGACCGCTTATTTTGCGAAACAACCGGGTGGTACGGGACCAGGCGACGTCATTTAGGTCACCAAAAACCAAAATAGGAAGGGACTCTTCTTTGGTGTTTTTCCCGATAATAAGGAGCTCGGCATCTCTACTGGTGGAGGTGTCGCTCTCCGTTGGGCTGGGCGGTTGGGGATGAAGACAGTGGATCTTAATTTTTTGACCGGATCTCAAGGCTACCTGCGCATGAACGGAAGGGATAAAATCTTCAACCAAATACAATACCTGAGGGTCATGAAGCTCAAGCTTGGAGTACAGGTGCATGCCGTATAGATTGTCCAGTGGCACTTTGACGGTGTAAGGGAAATCTTCCTCAAGCGTTTCCAGCTGCTTTTCCCACCACTTATCTGTCTCCAAAGTAAGGAGGATGTCGGGCTTGTATTGCCTTACGAGGTGGATTAGTTTATCTGAATGCCTGTTGGGCGTATAGACGTTGCTGACTATCAGAGAAATATCCCTGTCATCTGTTTTACCTTTGTGATCCACCACCTCTTTGGGTGAAAAAACGGTATAGGGGTAAATGTTGTAGAATTGATAAATAAATGATATAAACAAACCAACAACAAGTACTGATTCAGCGATTCCATCCATGCCTCCCGCAAGAAAAATACATAGCAGGGCAAGTAAATGAATCACAAGAATCTGAATGCGGGGAAAATCAAAAACCCTAACCCACCATTCATCCCAGCGTATCAGCGATGCGAGGGAAGAAATAAGCGACAGGGAACCCAAGAGCCATTGCAGTACGACAATTACAACCATAAGGGAAAAGCAAGGGTAAGGAATAGATTAAGCTTTGGCAATTTATATACAATTATACTAAATTTACCTTTAATTTAGCATTTGAGCCTTGTTTTCCAATCAATCCTATCTTCAACCCGGCATGCGCTTGATTTTGCCGAAAGATTAACCCCAAGTAATAGTATGTCATTTCTAAAGGATTTTTTGAAAAGTGAATTTGAACAACAAGGGTTGGATACCACCAACGAGGAATTTATCCAGGCATTGGAAATTGCCCTATATGCCAACCGATCCATGTTTTTGACAGGAAGGGCGGGAACGGGGAAGACCACCTTTTTGCATACCTTCACCCGGCTCAATACCACGAAAAATCTGGCCGTGGTGGCCCCGACAGGCGTGGCAGCCATCAACGCAAAGGGCCGGACGATTCATTCCTTTTTCCGAATAGATCCCCGGCAGCTCTTTCTTCCGGGAGACTCTCGCCTGCAGCCCACGGCCAAAAACAAGAAGGAATCTATTTTCTCCACCTTCCAGTTTACCAAAAGCAGGCTGGATGTAATCAAAAAACTGGACGTGCTTATCATCGATGAAGTCTCCATGGTCCGGGTAGAAATGCTGGACATCATCGATCAGATCTTGCGGGTGTTCCGGCGCAAGCTGCACCTGCCCTTTGGGGGTGTGCAGTTGATCCTGATAGGAGATCCCTTTCAACTGCCACCCATTGTCAGGGAGCAGGATTGGGAGCTGCTTTCACCCCATTACCAGAGCCGCTTTTTCTTCAGTTCGCATTCCTTCCAACAGCTTCAGCCCTTCCACTTGGAGCTGGAAAAAATATATCGCCAAAAGGATTTCCACTTTAAGGAACTCCTTAACCGCATCAGGGAAAGCCAGCATACCTATGCGGATTTGGACCTTTTGAATCAAACTTGCGCCCAGTACGACTTCGGTTTATTGGACCGGGGATATATTCTTTTGGGCACGCACAACCAAAGCATCCTGGAAGTCAATACCCGAAAACTCGCCGAGCTTCCCGGAACCCCGAAAATTTATAAAGCGGAGCTAAAGGATGATTTTCCGGCGAATATGGCACCCTTTGACCCCATAGACCTGACCCTAAAGGTAGGCGCCCAGGTGATCTTTATGCGCAACAACCCGGAGTCTAAGTTCTACAACGGCATGCTGGGAAAGGTGGTCAAGATGGAGGAAAAGACCATTCAGGTAGAAGATGTGAAGGGCTTTCAATATGAGGTGCATCGGGAAGTCTGGGAAAATGTGGAGTTCAAATTTGACGAGAAAAAGGAACGGGTAGAGTCGGAGGTGATCGGCTCCTTTGTACAGTTTCCGCTGAAGCTGGCTTGGGCCATTACCGTACATAAAAGTCAGGGCCTTACTTTTGAGCGCTGCGTGTTGGATATTGGCCGTTCTTTTGAAGCAGGCCAGGTCTACGTGGCACTAAGCCGCTGCACCTGCTTGGAAGGATTGGTATTGAAATCTAAGATAGCCATGGACAGTGTGAAGGTAAGTGCGGATAGCCTGGCCTTCAGTGGTCAGCGGAGCCATGCCAATGAGATCGAAGAAGAATTGGAAAAGGTCCGGGCCTTGGTGGGGCTAAGACATGCGTTTCGGGTATTCC
>JBBQXZ010000417.1:0-3646 GCA_038209145.1 Cytophagales bacterium
TGATGCATCCACCTTTCCGCTGATCTTTATTCTGACTACCTCAATGAATGTGAATAATTTGAAAAGAGCGGTTGAATCCAATAGAATTACCGGATTTCTGCCCAAGCCGCTTACTCGGGAAATGTTGAGGGATATTTTTTATCGACATTTTGCCAATTCATAGTTTTGCAATTATCACAGATATTTTCCGTTTGTCCTCAGTAAGGTTTAACTCGTATACGTGCTAAAAAGGAAGTGTATATATTTCCAACCATCTCTTTTTGGAATTGGCTTATATTTGTTTACTTTGGTTTCTTGTTACGTGTCCAGGACAAAAAAATGCAGCCCGATTCTCCCATTTACCCATGAATTTCATATATCACAAATGGAAATACATCATTGCCGCTTTCCTTACAACATTGTTGTTGATATGGGGAGTTAATGTCATCTCCATAGAAAACAAACACAAGTATATCCCTGCACCCTTGCTGGGCCAGGAAGTGGATTTCAATCAGGATATCCGCCCAATTTTCAATAAAAAATGCATTGCCTGTCACGGTGGCGTCAAACAATCAGGTGGTTTTAGCCTGCTGTTTGAGGAGGATGCCCTGTCCGTCAATGAATCCGGGGAGCGGGCAATTGTACCGGGAAGTATCCGGAAAAGTGAGTTGATCAATCGGATTAACCATACTAATCCAGAATTCAGAATGCCCTCGGAAGGGGAGCCACTCGACAAAAAAGAGATAGCCCTGCTAACCAAATGGATCAATCAGGGAGCAAAATGGAAAGACCACTGGGCATACATCCCGCCACAGCCCCAACAGGTACCGGATATTTCCGATCCCTGGATTCACAACGACATCGATAAATTTATTTTTGCAAAACTGAACAAAGAAAAACTGCTTCCAAATCCAAAATCAGACAGGTATACCCTGCTAAGGAGGGTAAGCCTTGACTTGACTGGATTGCCGCCTACGCTTGAAGAAATGGAAGCATTTCTAGGAGACGATTCCGATTTGGCTTTCGAAAAAGTTGTTGACAGTTTGTTGGCATCCCCTGCATTTGGGGAGCGCTGGGCAGCGATGTGGATGGATATGGCACGATATGCAGATTCAAAAGGCTACGAAGCCGACAGGCCAAGGAGCATCTGGAAGTATCGCGACTGGCTGATCACAGCTTTTAACGACAACCTTCCTTTCGACCAGTTTATCACCATGCAGCTGGCAGGGGACTTGCTTCCCAATCCCTCCGGGGAACAGCTGATCGCCACAGCCTTCCACCGCAATACAATGAATAACGATGAGGGTGGTACAGACAATGAGGAATATAGAACTGTGGCGCTGATTGATCGGGTAAATACGACCTGGTCGGTACTGCAGGGTACCACCATGGAGTGCGTTCAGTGCCACAGCCACCCGTATGACCCCATTAGGCATGAGAATTTTTACCAGTCCATGGCTTTCTTCAACCAAAGTGCCGATGCGGATATCCCCAGTGAATCTCCGACATTGGTTGATTTTGAAGAGGAGGAAGATAAGCAAAAACTGGGCAGAATAAAGAACTGGGTCGCTGACCATCCTGGAAAAAATGATTCAGTTTATTATGAAAAATTGATCCGGATCACAGAACCCAAGCTTCATCCCCATTATTTTGAGCAAATGGATAAGGGACTACCGGTCCGGGGAACCGCCACGTTTAAAGTAACCGACAGTGTTTATTCATTTACCAAGCAAGTACCCCTGATGGGCGAGGACCGCTTGATGCTTCGGTACCGGGCCGATACATCGGTTGGCACGCTTCAAATAAGGCTGGACAGCAAAGACGGCAAAATCATAGGCTCCCTGCCTGTCAATAGAAAAACAAAAACGGAATACAATAAAGAAGAGAAAAAAGATAAAATTTATACCATCAATGAGACGGTTTCATTTCTTGTAGAGCCTGCTGTGGGGACACGGGATATCTACTTGGTGTTGGAAGGTTCAGCCAAAGCTAAAACGGAATGTGTTATCGAGTGGGTGATGTTTCATCATGCCTTACCCGGACAAGAAGCCAGCGGTTTTGGGGGGATTTCCACTGACTTCTATGATATTCTTAACAGTACAAATGAGAAAATAACCACACCCATCATGCTGGATTTTTCCGACGGCTACCGCAGAAAAACCAATGTATTTGAAAAAGGCAGCTGGATGTCACATGGGGATGAGGTAGAACCGGGAGTACCCGCCAAATGGAATCCCTTTACCCCAAC
Source organism: Cytophagales bacterium (assembly GCA_038209145.1). GTDB lineage: Bacteria > Bacteroidota > Bacteroidia > Cytophagales > Cyclobacteriaceae > Lunatibacter. The sequence continues at coordinate 2,228 of JBBQXZ010000417.1, forward strand.
AATGGAAAGAAACAGGCTGGGATTGGCGCACTGGCTGACAGATCCGAAAAATCCGCTCACGGCCAGGGTAACGGTAAACCGCTTTTGGGAGCAACTATTCGGTTTGGGTATTGTAGAAACCATGGAGGATTTTGGCTCCCAGGGGTTTGCACCCACCCATCCTGAGTTGTTGGACTGGCTGGCTTTACAGTTTGTCCACGATCACAAGTGGGATATCAAAAAATTGCTCAAGCAGTTGGTTATGTCTGCCACCTACCAGCAATCTTCCCACATTAGCGATGAGTTGAATGCGTTGGATCCCCGCAATTATTTATTGGCAAGGGGACCGCGGACCCGACTTACTTCAGAGCAGGTTCGAGATCAGGCTTTGGCAGTCAGTGGATTGCTAAGTCCAAAGATGTATGGCCCAAGTGTGATGCCTGAGCAACCTGACGGAATTTGGCAGGTGGTATACAGTGGCGATAAATGGAAGACCAGTAGTGGAGAAGACAAATATCGAAGGGCCTTGTATACCTTTTGGCGTAGGACCAGTCCCTACCCGTCCTTTATATCCTTTGACGCACCTAGCCGGGAAGTTTGTCTGCCACGTAGAATTGATACAAACACGCCGCTTCAAGCCCTGGTATCTCTCAATGACCCGGTTTACCTGGAGACAGCTCAGGGGTTGGCAAGAAGGACGCTGGCAAGTTCACCGGAAGCGAATCCGGAAAAGTCAATCGCTATCATGTATTCACTCGCCATGGCCAGGGGATTGGATCATGAAAAGCTGCGGGATCTCATGGAGCTGTATAGGCAAACGCAGGTTTATTTTGACAATGACCCGGATGCGATTTGTCAGTTTACGGGAGAAGAGGACAAGGAATTGGCTGTCATGACTGTGATGGCTAACGTGATCATGAATTTGGATGAATTTGTGATGAAATCATAAAATACCATGAATTTACTACAGGAATTAGAATATAGAACCTTACAAAGAGACACACGGAGACACTTCCTAAAGCAATGTGCCCATGGGTTGGGAGGCATTGCCTTGGGTTCTTTGATAGGATGCAGCTCCTCAGGCACTAAGGAGCAACAAGCCTCGGCAGTAATGGAGAGCTTGGCTGCTAAAATGCCACATTTTGCTCCCACGGCAAAGCGGATCATATACCTTCACATGGCCGGCGCACCCTCCCAGCTGGAGTTGTTTGACTATAAGCCCGAGTTGGGCAAGTTGGATGGAAAAGATTGTCCACCTTCCTTATTGGAGGGAAAGAAGTTTGCCTTTATACAGGGAGTACCCAAAATGCTTGGTCCACAGGCTGATTTCCAGCCAAGAGGGGAATCGGGGATGATGATTTCAGACTGGTTGCCCCACTTCTCCACCATGGCGGATGATGTGACCCTGATACGCACCATGCACACGGACGAATTCAACCA
>JBBQXZ010000418.1:0-3603 GCA_038209145.1 Cytophagales bacterium
GTACACTTTTCCCCCATTACTACATCTCCGACTATGGTGGCATTATCCGCAACCCAACTGTCTTTTCCCCACTCGGGGGTAAACCCCCTGACTTTTATTATAAGCGCCATTTATTCGTTGTTGAAATTAATATTTTCGGAAACCAATTTGTGTTTCAAAGCTAAAATAAATAAATCCCCAAATGAACTTTTTTTGACAGAATTAGTTCTGTGTACATACATTTAAAACTGGATTAAATTTTAAAATCATTAACATCATGAAACTATTTAAATTATCAACATTATTATTTGCTTCCGCCTTAATCATGTACGGTTGTGGTAAAAGTGGAGACACGGTCGAAACCTCGGAAGCTGAAGAAGTAGCTGTTGCTGCTGGAAGCACCGTAACTTTAGACGCAGCCAGTTCCAAGGTTAATTGGAGAGGATACAAGCCGACCGGCCAGCACTTTGGGATTATCCCTGTTACAGGTGGAGAATTATCTCTGGAAGGTGATGCGATTACCGCAGGCGCTTTTACTTTTGACATCACCGGTTTGGAAATCCACGACATGGAAGTAGGATCCGAAAATCACGGAAAGCTTTCTGGTCACCTCCAGTCAGCTGACTTTTTCGATGCCGCAAACCATCCCCAGGCAAAATTTGAGATTACAGCCGTAGAACCTTACAGTTCCGGAGCTATTGAAGATCAGGAACAATTTGAATCTGAAAATACACCGAAAAGTGAGACAGAGATAGCTCCTGCAAATCCAACACATTGGATCAGTGGTAACCTGACCATGAGAGGTACTACTAAAAATATCAAATTCCCGGCAAACGTTTCTATTAATGACGGCATAGTAGCTGCAAAGGCAGGATTTAACATTGACAGGACTGAATGGGGACTTTCATATGGTGACGAATCTACCGCCGTGGACAAGGCCAAAGACCAATTCATATATAATACCGTAAGTGTTAATTTCGACATACAGACCAATTAACAGGCTATAGTTGAACATTTAAAAAAAGAGGGGTAAAACATTTACCCCTCTTTTTTTTGTTATTCATTATACCTTCGTCCCATGAATCAACAGCTATCCCCCTGCCAATTCGTTGTTGAGCAAGATTGGATCCAAAAATTACTTTATTGGGCCGACCGTAATTTCCCGTTTGTGGCCTACTTTAACCCAAATGAGGTTTCATATCCCCACGATGGGTTCAAGCACCAGCTTTTTGCAGCCAACCGATCCATTTCCTTTTCGGAAGCCAGTGCGTTATCTCACTTGGAGCGAGTAGGCCTCATCAGCTATGATCAGAAAAATGTCTATGAAAATCTGACCAGTACCAATCCCGCTACTTTTAACTGTCCAGATACCGTTTTTTTTGTTCCGGAATTAAAAGTCATCATTAAAGATCGGCAGGCAACCGTTTTACACCAACAGGCTCAGGAAATTTTCATTGAAATTCAAAACACCCCCTTACCAAACCAACTACCCATTGTCACAAAACCGACTGTTCTTTCTTTGCTTTCAAAGGAAGCCTATTTTGACACCTTTAGGGAAATCCAGGATCATATCCTGGAAGGCGATATTTATGAGATGAACTATTGCATGGGTTACGCGGGCACCTTTGAATCCCTTGATGCCGTTCAGTTTTATTTAAGGCTTTGTGAAAAGTCTCCGATGCCTTTTAGCTCTTTTTTTAAGGCAAATGACCAGTTGGTATTGTGCGCGTCTCCAGAGCGTTTTTTAAAAAAGACTGAAAACAAACTGATAGCCCAACCCATCAAAGGAAGTGTAAGGAGGGGAAATACCCCCGAAGCAGATGATGCCCTCGCCGATCAGTTGAGAAACAGTGAAAAAGAGCAGGCTGAAAATCTAATGATCGTGGATTTGATGCGAAATGACCTAGCCAAGATAGCTAAACCGGGGCAAATAGCTGTAGAAGAACTATTCGGGATCTACCGGTTTAGGCAATTATCCCAAATGATATCTACTGTTTCCTGTGAGCTCAGGCCTGGCATATCTCTGGAGGAGATTTTCAGGCAGACCTTTCCGATGGGCAGCATGACTGGTGCGCCAAAAATCAAATGCATGCAATTGATAGATCACTATGAAAACTTTAAAAGAGGCTGGTTTTCTGGGTCTATCGGATATATGGACGAGCACGGGGATTTTGACTGGAACGTGGTCATTCGGAGTGTCATCGTAGACCGGGCTGAAAACAAGTTTTATTTTGCGGTGGGGAGTGCCATTACTTCCGATGCGGATCCTGGGCAGGAATATGCCGAATGCCAATTAAAAGCGGAGGCAATTTTTAATACACTTCTAGATTGAAAATTTGAAATATAGTTATATTTACGTTTCGCACTGACAACCACTAATTACCGCTTGTTAATTGCCTTTCCCAGCTGAATGTTATGTTTTTTGCATCGTTTTTTGAAATTAACTTCTATTATATTACTTTGATTCATTTATTTTCCTCTTCCGAGAGCAAAATACCTAAAAACTTTCATTTGTAACATGTCGAAAATTGACAACGTATTAACCGATATTAAAGAAAGAAATCCCGGTGAGCCTGAATTTCACCAGGCAGTTTCGGAAGTTTTTGACAGTATTCACCCCATTTTGGCTTCAAATAATCGGTACCTCGATGAGAAAATATTCGAGCGCATGGCCGAACCTGAAAGGGTAATCAGCTTTCGGGTGTGCTGGACGGATGACAACAATGAGATACACATCAATAAAGGCTATCGGGTACAGATGAATTCTGCGATGGGTCCCTATAAAGGGGGGCTCAGGTTTCATCCGACGCTCAATTTGAGTATCCTCAAATTTTTGGCTTTTGAGCAGACCTTTAAAAATGCGCTTACCGGACTCCCGCTTGGGGCCGGTAAAGGTGGTGCTGATTTCAATCCCAAACACAAATCCGACCGGGAGATAATGCGATTCTGCCAAGCTTGGATGATGGAAGCACACAGGCATATTGGGCATTTTACAGATATTCCAGCCGGCGACATTGGAGTTGGAGAAAAAGAAATCGGATACCTGTTTGGGACTTTCAAAAAAATCAAAAACGAATTCCAGGGGAGCATCACTGGTAAAGGCCCCCTCTGGGGAGGATCTATTTTACGACCCGAGGCCACAGGATATGGGCTGGTTTATTTTGCTGGCTATATGCTAGCCCAAATCAATGAAACACTGGAAAATAAAGTTTGCCTTGTTTCAGGTTCAGGCAATGTGTCGCAGTTTGCCATGGAGAAGTTATTGGAAGATAAGGCGCATGTAGTTGGGTTTTCTGATTCCACGGGTTATATCCATGACGGGGAAGGGGTGGATTGGCAGAAACTGGCCTATCTGAAGGAGCTCAAAAACATAAAAAGAGAAAGTATCGAGGCATATGCGAAGAAATTTCCCTCGGCGTCATTTCATAAGGGTGGGGAATCTAACATTTGGTCTATTCCGGCAGATTGTGCCTTTCCCTGTGCCACCCAGAACGAGATGGATGAGGAAGATGTGAAAAAACTGGAAAAAAAGGGACTTCTTTTAATTGCCGAGGGAGCAAATATGCCACTCACCGATCCGGCTATCAAAGAAGTCCAAAGGTCAGGAATCATGTATGCACCAGG
>JBBQXZ010000419.1:0-3601 GCA_038209145.1 Cytophagales bacterium
CCCATGACGATTTTAGGTATCAATGACTGTCACATCATTCCTTCCAATGCCCAGGATCCACTGCTTGTTTTGGCCAAAGTTGCCGGATTGGACCAAGCTCCATATGGACTGGAAGGGGTTGGCCACTATCCATTATTGGTGGAGCAAGGGGATCATTTGTATGCATTTTCCAAGCTTTCAAATGTTGCCTCAGGCAGATACGGCCCCGAGGATCATTGGAAATCTCTCTGGAGCTATATTATCCGAAAGCTTACCGACAAGGAGAGTTTTACTTTTGAGAAATGGCCCCGTTACTTGGAGCCCAGCTTTGATGAAAAGGTCAAGCTGACCCTAGAAGACAAAAGTTCAAGTGTCCGAAAAGGAGTAGACTGGTTTTATAAGGGAAGGTTTTTTATCCATCCATCCTGGAAAGATTTCTGGCTCAACTACCAAGGAGATGGCACAAACCCTGTCGGGCCTCCCATCGGCGGCGATGCGCCCAACGGTGACGGTACTCTTGGACTGCTTGAGGGCCATTCCTCAAACATTTACCACGACGGGTCCCAACAGTACCGCTATTGGATCCGGGCAGACGTACAGGGAGAGGCAGCCTTTGCTTTGGCGGCGGCGGCCAACCTGTTGGAAGATTCCTCCTATATTTCTTCGGCAATAAACTTAATTGACTATATCTTTCAGTCCAATCTGCGCACTGGACCTAGAAGTCATCCCGATTCTGCGGCTTACGGGCTTATCGGTTGGTCGCATACCCACCCCGGGATTTACTACGGAGATGATAATGCCAGGGCCATTTTGGGAATCCTTGGAGCGTCTGCCCACCTGGATACCGATAAATGGAACCAGCAAATGGTGGAGGCCATCTTGGGGAATTTCAGGACCACAGGTACCTTGGGATTTAGGAAAAACAGACTCGAACAACGGGATGTTCAGCGCAACGGCTGGAGGTATTATTGGAATAGGGAGGAAGTAAATCCAGCCCCACATTTCGAATCCTGGATGTGGGCACTGTACTTGTGGCTTTATGATAAAACAGGCCATGAACCATTGCTGACAAAGGCCAAATCAGCTATCCGGATCACCATGGAAGGATATCCGGACGAGTGGTTATGGACGAATGGCATTCAACAGGAAAGAGCCAGGATGATTCTTCCCTTAGCTTGGTTGGTAAGGGTAGAAGATACTCCGGAGCACAGGGAATGGCTCGACCGGATCGTCAGCAAACTCCTCGAAAACCAGATGGCTAACGGGGCCATCCGCGAGGAACTTGGGGGTGAGGGCAAGGGCCGCTACGGACGCACCAAGACCAATGCCGAGTATGGATTGCACGAAGCTCCGTTGATATTCGAAAACGGAGACCCCATAGCAGACATGCTGTACACGAGCAACTTTGCTTTTTTTAGCCTGAATGAAGCAGCTCATGCCACGGGAAATACCAACTATCGGGAAGCTTTGGTTAAGTTATCAGATTTTCTTACCCGAATACAGGTGAAAAGTGACCGATTTGCCGATTTGGATGGCGCTTGGTTTCGGGCTTTTGATTACGAGCGATGGGAGTTTTGGGCGAGCAATGCGGATGTAGGCTGGGGAGCATGGGGTACCCTTACCGGCTGGACCCAAAGCTGGATTGTCGCTACACAAGTGTTGGTGTTGCAGGACAAAAGCTACTGGGAGCTGACGTCAAACTCCGCTGTCAGCCAACATTTCCCAAAAACATATAACCTGATGTTTGAAAAATAAGATAAATGAAAAGAAGAAACTTTATTAACCAACTAGCCGTGGGTGGAGTAGCCTTTACGGCAAGTTCTTGGCTGGGAATTTCTCCCGCAGTAGGAAGTACCCAATCTAAAAAAAGCAAAGTAAGCCAGCATGCATCTACCATGCATGCCGATGTAATCATAGCAGGAGGAGGTCTTGGAGGCTGTGCGGCAGCTATTGCAGCCCTAAGAAGCGGACTTTCTGTTATCCTCACGGAGGAAACTGATTGGATCGGTGGGCAAATCACGCAGCAAGGAGTACCACCGGATGAACATCAGTGGATAGAAACCCACGGTGCGCCGCCATCCTACCGTGAATTTCGGACAGGTGTCCGTGATTATTACAAGAGAAATTACCCGCTCACCGCAGCGGCCAAGGCGAGGGAAAACCTTAATCCAGGTGACGGATCGGTTTCCAGACTTTGTCATGAACCCCGTGTGGCCGTTGCTGTACTGGAAGCGATGCTTGCTCCCTACCTAAGCAATAGGCAACTAGTGGTATTGTTGGAGCACAAAATTCACAGGGCTCAGGTATCGGGAACAAAGGTGGGAAATTTAATTTCAAGAAGCCTGGATTCAGGAGATGAATGGCAGCTTGAGGCACCTTTTTTTGTAGATGCCACCGAGCTTGGGGATCTGTTGCCCTTGACGAATACGGCCTATTTTACCGGAACCGAATCAAAGGCAGAAACAGGAGAATTACATGCCCCTGATAAAGCGAATCCGACCAATAACCAGTCATTTACGATGTGTTTTGCCATGGATTACGTACCGGGTGAAAATCATGTGATCGAAAAACCGTTGGAATACGATTTCTGGAAAAATCACGTACCCCCTTTGTCGCCGGCTTGGTCTGGAAAAATACTGGATCTGATGTATTCCAACCCCAGAAACCTTGAGCCCAAAGCGTTGGGTTTCCATCCGGAGGGCCTGCCGACGGGTGATTTGCTCAATCTTTGGAATTACCGAAGGATCATCAACAAGAACAACTTTAAGCCAGGGTTTCATAAAGGTGATATCACGATCGTCAACTGGCCACAAAATGATTACATGCTCGGAAATATTGTCGATGTAGACGATAAGACCTTTATGCATCACGTCAACCGTGCAAAACAACTGAGTCTTTCCCTTTTGTATTGGCTTCAAACCGAAGCTCTTCGCCCGGACGGAGGGAAGGGTTGGCCGGGATTGAGGCTGCGCAAAGACATCATGGGGACTGAGGATGGACTGGCCAAATATCCTTATGTCAGAGAAGCCCGGCGCATAAAAGCATTATTCACGATATTGGAAGAGCACGTGGGGACCGAAAACCGAAAGATGGTCATGCAGGGAAGCGGCCCGGTCAAGGCTGCGGAGTTTTATGACAGCGTTGGTATAGGATATTACCATATTGACCTGCACCCAAGTAGCGGGGGAGACAATTACGTTGATTTTGGTTCGCTTCCTTTTCAGATACCCCTGGGTGCCTTGATTCCTCAAGAAACCGAAAACCTTATCCCTGCCAACAAAAACATCGGGACTACCCACATCACCAATGGATGTTACCGCCTTCATCCTGTAGAATGGAGCATCGGTGAGGCAGTGGGTTTGCTCGTTTCCTATTGCCTCGAAAATAAATTATCCCCGAAAGAAGTACGCGGAAATAGGGAGAACCTTACCAGATTTCAGGCATTTATCCGGGATAAAGGCATAGAAACCGAATGGCCCGCATAAGTAGGCAAAACTATTTAATGATTTTTACGAATACATAGTACCCACTTAAATTAGTTTTAATGTCTGAAGCAACTTCAATCCACGTCCAATCAAAAATCCCTGAGGGTCCGCTGGAGGAAAAGTGGTCGACTTTTAAA
>JBBQXZ010000420.1:0-3576 GCA_038209145.1 Cytophagales bacterium
GGAAGAAGGCGGTGTCATAGATGAAGAGTACCGTGTGGAATATGTGGTGGACCGTACCAATACGTTTGGGAAGGCCATTATTGGTATCACGATGGAATGCGCCCAGTGCCACGACCACAAGTTCGATCCCATCTCCCAAAAAGATTATTTTCAGTTGTATGCCTTCTTCAACAATATTCGGGAGGTGGGTCACGAGTCTAATATCGGCGGCCCAAACACCTATGCAAAACATCCCAAAATAGAAATAACCGATGAGGATCTGACAGGCATACTATCCTTTATAAACAAAAAGGATACCTTGGGACTAATCGTATCTGTGATGGGAGACTTGGATAGCATTCGTCCTACCCATATCTTGGAGCGGGGTGTGTATGATGCTCCCGGTGAGCGTGTCCTGCCTGCCATGCCCGCTTCTATCCTGGAATTTTCCGATGAGTTGCCTCAAAATAGACTGGGATTGGTGCAGTGGCTTTTTGACCCCAATAATCCGCTAACTTCCAGAGTTTTTGTAAACCGGATGTGGAAAGAAGTTTTCGGAAGGGGACTTGTAGAAACAGGGGGTGATTTTGGCATGCAGGGAGATTTGCCTACCCATCCCGAGTTGTTGGACTGGTTGGCGGTGGATTTTAGGGAAAATGGCTGGGATATCAAACGGCTTATGAAACAGTTGGTCACTTCGGCAACGTATAGACAATCAGCTGCGCTTACCACACCTTACCAGGATCCAGGCAACGCCTATTATACACGGGCACCAAGGGAAAGGATCAAAGCAGAATTTGTTAAAGATCTTGTCATGGCCAGCAGTGGGTTGTTGTTTTCAGAGGTAGGAGGACCCAGTGTCAAGCCCTATCAACCTCCGGGGCTATGGGAAGCAGCAGCCTCTACAGGTGCCAAATTTGGTTTGTTGGGAACCTATATCCAAGATTCGGGAAACGACCTTTACCGAAGGGGCCTATATACGTTTATCAAAAGAACCCTTCCACCACCGGGTATGATCATCTTTGATGCCAGCAACAGGGACACCTGTGAGCCGGAGCGGGCTACTACGAATACCCCTTTGCAGGCGTTACTTATGATGAATGACCCCATGGTTTTGGAAGCCTCCAGGGTGCTGGCAGCCCGCTTGTTGGAACAGGAAGGCAGTATGCAACCAAAATTAGAAATAGCTTTCAGATTAATTGTAAATAGAGTTCCTTTATCTGCTGAAATTGAAATACTTACTGCATATTACCAAGATCAATTGGAAGAATTTAACCGGAACCCATCCGAGGCCAAAAAAGTATTGGATGTAGGCGAATATCCCCAAGTCGCACACTTGGATGCCGTACAGCATGCGGCATTGATGCAGGTGATCAGCTTGATGTATAACTTGGAGGAAACCTTAATGAAATCGTAATCATGGAGAATAAACTAATAGAACATGGATTGAATACCAACCGCAGGCATTTTTTATCCAAATTAAGCTTGGGGTTGGGAAGTGCGGCGTTGGGTTCTCTGCTCATACCTGATTTGTTCAGTGGAGGATCCGGGGATAGCGATGGAGATTTGATGGCTGGGGTACCCCATTTTGCGCCAAAAGCCAAGCGGGTGATTTACCTTTTCCAAAACGGAGCTCCTTCGCAGCTGGAATCCTTTGACTTCAAACCCAAACTCCGGGAGATGTGGGGAGAGGAGTTGCCCGATTCAATTCGACAGGGCCAACGTCTGACGGGGATGACATCCAGTCAGACATCCTTCCCGATGGTGGGTTCCATTTATGATTTCCAACAATACGGTCAAGCCAGGGCGTGGGTTAGTGAGCTTTTCCCCCATACAGCCAAAATCGTGGATGACATCTGTATCATCAAATCCATGCACACGGAGGCTATCAACCACGATCCTGCTCTTACTTTCTTTCAAACAGGTGCCCAGCAAGGGAATCGACCCAGTATGGGTGCTTGGATGAGCTATGGATTGGGAAGTGAAAACAACAACTTGCCGGCTTTTACCGTACTTCTGTCCAAAGGTAAGGGTAACGGACAGGGTGTCTACTCCAAGTTGTGGAGTAATGGCTTCTTGGAATCGATACATCAAGGAGTGCAGTTTAGCAGTGGCGATGACCCGGTTCTGTACTTGAGTAACCAAGAAGGTATGAGCGGTCAGCAACGTAGAAAGATGCTGGACCGACTGGCAGAATTGAATCAGTTGTCTTTTGATAAATTGGGAGATCCGGAGATACACGCCAAAGTGGCCCAATACGAAATGGCCTATCGCATGCAAACCGCGGTGCCCGAAGCCACCGACCTGTCCAAGGAGCCGGACATGATCTTTGACCTTTATGGTGAGGACAGTAGAAAACCCGGCACTTTTGCAGCCAATTGCCTACTGGCCAGGAAGCTGTCTGAGAATGGGGTGAGGTTCGTTCAACTCTACCACCAGGGTTGGGACCAGCATGGGAATTTGCCAAATGAAATGCGGGATCAGGCCAAGGATGTGGACCAAGCTTCAGCTGCCTTGATTACCGATCTGAAGCAACGCGGTCTTTTGGATGAAACATTGGTGATCTGGGGCGGCGAATTTGGACGCACGAATTATTCACAGGGAAAACTTACCAAAGAAAATTATGGACGTGACCATCACCCCAGATGCTTCAGTATTTGGATGGCTGGGGGTGGTGTCAAGCCCGGGTTTGTTTATGGCGAAACGGATGAGTTTGGATATAATATAGCAAAAAACCCCGTTCATGTACATGATTTCCAAGCAACGGTACTGCATCAATTAGGCCTTGATCACGAGCGGCTTATCTATAAGCACTTGGGAAGAAGGTTCCGGTTGACGGACGTTGCCGGACATGTGGTGAAGGATTTGCTTGTTTAAACCTCTTTTTATATTAAAGATTGGATTTTTCTCTATGTCAATAGCTTATGCCATAGAGAAACAGTACCCAAAAGCCAGGTTATTGAAGTGCTGACTGGATAGGAAGGTTTTTAACCACCTCTCCTTCAAACGCCATCATTTCATGCAATCGGGCATACACTGTTTTTTCATCAAAATATTCCAGTGCCAACTCCACGAAAATATTGCCGTGTTTGGCCTCAGATGTCCAGAGTATTTTATAAAATTTCCGCAATTCTTCCTCTTCCTGGGCTTCTGCAACCACCTTAAACCGCTCACAGCCCCGACACTCCACGCTGGATCCCAGCACCATCCTGGAAAGAAATCTGGAATCTGCCGTTCCGCCAAGTGTCAATGGCGTGAGTTGCTTGATGTAGGGATTTTCCTTCATGTCACGGTTTGGGGGAACCCTTCTTTTTTGCTTCAGGTCAAAGACTCGTCGGAAATGCTCAAGCTCTTCTATGGCAGTTTCTATCATGTCGTGAATAATCTTTATCCTGTCCGGATATTTGGCAATTAGGGAAGTAGCCATGGCAGAAGCCTTTCGTTCGCAATCGGCATGGTCCTGCAAAAAAGACTTAAAATCGGCCATTACCGCTCCCAATCAGGCTTGGGAAAAGGGAACTTTTAAATCAATGGAGTATTTCACCGGTTTATCTTGGTTGAGTCAAAGGTATCTTTTCTTTTTTATTTTGCTTTTGG
>JBBQXZ010000421.1:0-3575 GCA_038209145.1 Cytophagales bacterium
CTGGGGAAATGGACGTCTATGGCCGCGGGATTTGAGATTGCAAAGTCAAATTTGAAATCGATTGATTCGAAGATTAATACGATTTAAAAACAAGCCTGCATTCAATTTGGAATTCATACCAATAAAGATTCTTATACTTCTAAGTGCCGATTCGGTTTGATCTTTGTCAGGCACTGGGTATATTGTCTGCATTTTCGTACCATCTATGACCACTGAAACCCCAAACCTGCGCACGGAGATACTGGCTGGCCTCAGTACCTTTTTGGCCGCCTTCTACATCATCATCGTCAATCCCACCATCCTTTCAGACGCGGGGATGCCTTTTGGGGCAGTTGTGACAGCAACCGTGCTGGTAGCCAGCTTTGGGAGTCTGATGATGGGACTCTATGCCAAAAACCCCATAGTCGTCGCTCCGGGAATGGGAATTAATGCATTCTTTACCTACACGGCCGTAATCCATTATGGCCTTACCTATCAAGAGGCTTTAGGCACCGTGTTTTGGTCGGGGGTAATTTTCCTGTTCTTGTCTTTTTTCAGAACACGTGAAAAAATCATCCAATCCATCCCGGAAGCCTTGCGGCATGCTGTGTCCGCAGGCATTGGGTTGTTTATTTGCTTTATAGGATTTCAGAATGCGCATTTTATCGTGTACAATCCAGCTACGCTAGTAGCGATGAATTCCTTTAAAGACCCCATCACATTGACTTTCCTTGCAGGGCTACTGCTCACCGGAGGCCTGCTCAGTAGAAAGGTCATAGGGGCAATTATAATCGGTATACTTTTTACGACGCTACTTGCATGGCCCATTGGGCGCTGGTGGGGTGATGCTTCACAGATAAATTTCGGATCCGCAACCTTGGTCAACTTTACCGGACTGTTTTCCATGCCGGATTTCAGTTTAGTGGGTGAGGCCGCCATTCTTGGTTCGTTGAAATATGCCTATATCCCTGTCATCTTCGTGTTTACCTTTACCATCCTGTTTGACGGTATATCCACCTTTGTAGGACTTGCCGAGGCTTCCGGCCTTAAAGATCCCGACGGAACTCCTCAAAATATGCGTAAATCCCTGCTAACAGATGCCTGCGCAACGTTGTTTGCGGGACTAGTAGGCAGCAGCTCGGGTACAGCCTTTATCGAATCGGCGGTTGGCATAGAGGCGGGAGGTAGAACGGGCACTACGGCCATAACGGCCGGATTATTATTCCTCCCCTTTATGTTTTTCTCTCCCCTGCTATCCATCATACCCTCCGTGGCCAGTTCCATTGCGCTGGTACTCGTGGGATCCTTTATGATGATTCCACTGGTCCAGATCCGCTGGCGCCTGGCAGATGAAGCCATTCCTTGCTTTCTTACGTTGGTGTTAATCCCGTTTACCTATAGCCTTTCTACAGGTATTTCTTTTGGATTTATCAGTTGGACGGTCTTGAAGGTTATGAGCGGCAAGGAACATGAGATCAATCCCATTTTACTTATTATCACTATATTTTGCCTCTTCTTTCTATGGATTTAAAAAAACTGCTGCCTGCCCTTCTGTTCCTTGTTCTCTGGTATCCAACGCAAGCCCAACGAATGGCAATTATGGGGGCGATGGATCAGGAAATTTCCATTTTGGTCGATGCCATGCAAAGACCCAAAGTAACTCATATTGGGGGCATTGATTTTTATACTGGCAAGCTAAAAGGAAAAAAGGTCGTCATCCTAAAAGCGGGAATAGGCAAGGTAAATGCTGCCTATAGCACGGCAGTTCTTACACAAAACTTCAAACTGGAAGGATTGATTTTTACGGGTGTGGCCGGTGGGTTGGATCCGGAGGCATTGCCGGGAGACATTGTCATCGGAAAGGCACTGGTACAAGTGGACTTTGGTCTGCAGGACTCGGAAGGATTTACTCCTTGGCCATTTAGAAAAATATCAGGCGCGCCGCACGAAGAACTGTTGATCCCCGCTGATTCCGCGTTGTTCCAACTTAGCCTTCAAGCTGCCAAATTAGCCGATTTCCAGTCCATTGCAACGCAAAAACCGCGGATTTTTCAAGGAGTCATCAGCACCTCAGACCTGTTTGTCAGCGATCCGGTAAAGGCAAAGTGGTTATTCACTGAATTCAACAGCTTGGCCACTGAAATGGAAGGCGCTGCTGTAGCCCATATCTGCCGTACGCTCAATATACCCTTTGTGGTAATTAGAAGTTGCAGCGACAATGCCAATACCGACGCCCACATCGACTTCCAGGAGTTTGTCGGGCCTGCCTCGTCAAACTCCGCCAAACTCGTCCTTGCGATGTTGGAGCTGATGGAGTAAATGGAGGATTGGAAATTGAAATTGAGTCTCATATGCCGCAGTTAAATAGCTAAATTTTGACCACCTCCGAACAAGGCTACTGTTCGAAAGTAGCAAGGGGTAGGCCTAAAAGCCATATAATCGCTTTCCGCAAGGTTCTAACAACTACTGTTTTGAAAAAAACCTCCATTTTTTGAACACCATTTCCTATATTACCCCACGAAACTCAAGATAACACGCCATGAATAACCGAAGAGAATTTCTACTTAAGTCTACCCAAGGTATAGCAGGATTGGTCTTGGCACCTACTTGGGCACAAGGGGCGCCCGCTTTGATACGGAATTACAACAAACCCGATTCAAAAATCAACGGGGTACAGATTGGCTGTATTACTTACTCTTTTCGCTCGCTGCCGGATCAGGGTGCAGAAGCCACGCTCCGATATGTGACCGAATCCGGAATTAACGCCATTGAGTTGATGGGAGGACCCGCCGAAACCTTCGCCGGAATTCCCGAATCCACCATCAACCGCTCCCGCCTCTCCCAACTTGGAGGAAAGCAACGAAGAGCAGAAACCTTGACTGTTGAGGAAAGCAAAGAACTCGGAGAACTGCAAAAAGAGGCAACAGCTTATGGCAAAGTAATTGCCGAATGGAGATCCAAAACAGACTTCAAGAAATTTGAGCAACTCCGGAAAATGTATAAAGATGCCGGGGTCTGCATTTATGCCTTTAAGCCAAGCGCCTTTGGCCAAAACAGCTCCGATGCGGAGATCGCTTATGGCATGAACGCCGCCCGCGCTTTAGGAGCTTCCCATGTCACCCTGGAGCATCCTGCGGTTGATGCCCATACCCTGAAACTGGGGAAAATGGGAGAGCAGCATAAAATGGCGGTAGCCTATCACGGACACGAACAGCAGACCTTTACCTTCTGGGATACCGCTCTTGCCCAAAGCCCTAATAATGCCCTCAACTTTGATGCGGGACATTATATAGCTGCGGGTCATACCGACCTCATGGCATTGGTAGAAAAGCAAAACAAACGGATTCAAAGCATGCATATTAAGGACCGCCAAACCCCTGCAAACGGGAAAGGGAACCTGCCTTGGGGTACAGGTGACACGCCGCTCCCAGAAATCCTGACGATGATGCGGAAAGAAAAATACACCTTTCCGGCATCCATCGAGTTGGAGCATCAGATTCCAGAAGGTTCGGATGCAATCAGGGAAGTACAGCAATGCCTGGAATTTTGCCGAAAGGCGTTGGTGTAAAAAAATTTATTTAAGATAAGGGAAAATT
>JBBQXZ010000422.1:0-3559 GCA_038209145.1 Cytophagales bacterium
GTTTGGGGCGATCAGATCATGCCAGCACACCCCAACCTGGATCCGGACGACTTAAAAGAAGCGGTAGAATGGATTTTGACAACTTCTTCCGACCCAGGTTTTAGCTTTTACGCCGGAACCGAAGGAGCGTTCAGAACGCAAGAAGAACCGACCGACCAAAAGGGTGAGGGCGTGTATGTTTTAAGGGCCCATTATAGCGACAAAGGCATTGATGGAATGACCAATACTTACAAAACAGGAAGTGACACCGTTATTATTAAACGCGCCAATTAGTTTGAAGCACTAGCTTGTTCAAGGTGAAGCATCTGTAAAACGCATGTTGGACCAAATGGCGTCATTGAAAATGAATGCCTTCCATTGGCATTTAGTAAGAACAATTAGTCGCATCTCATAAAAATTAATAAAGAAAAAAAATTTGCTAAAAAGAGTTTTTTCCTGTAATTGGAAAAACCTACCTTTTACGGCTATCAATTATCAGATGCGTTTAAGGATGCCAACGAATCAGGTTTTCTTCAAGTGGGACTGATACACCTTCATAGTTTGGTATGATCCGGATGGTATAATCCGTGTTATCTCTGGAGCCATCAACCTTGCCATAATAGCTATATTCTTCATTTCCATTGCTGTTCGTTGATGCGCAGTCCATCATAATCTGAATTGATTTAGAATCATTTATTCCAAAAGCATACAATTCTACGGATACTTGGTCCGGCTTAATAGCGCTTAAATTAATCTTGATACTAAATGTGTAAAAATCCCCTTCCTTTTTAATAAATAGGTCACCAAATTTTATGTTCCTCCAATTTTCACGCAGCACCTGTTTCCATTCAATTATGCTCAAACCTATTTCACCATTTACAGCTAGGCGTTTTTTAAGAGCAGCTGCCCCAGGAAGGTAATATTGCGCAACATATTCTATTAAAGTCCTGTTAGTGGAAAATCTGGGAGTAAGCAGGGACATGCTGTTCCTTATTTTGGCAGTCCATGTATGCGGGATACCCGATTCATCCCTGTCATAAAACTCGGGAATTATTTCCTTTTCAAGTACATCATACAACTGATCCGCTTCCATAAGGTCCCAACTTGGATCGTTGCCGTGTGATTTGCCGTCTCCCAAGGCCCATCCTACTTCAGGTTGGTAAGCCTCATCCCACCAGCCATCCAGCTCGGAGAGATTGAGTCCTCCGTTGACCAATACCTTCATCCCGCTGGTACCGGATGCTTCCCACGGCCGCCGGGGGTTGTTCAACCAAACATCCACTCCCTGCACCATTTGACTCGCCAAGTACATGTCATAATCACTTAAAAAAACCACACGCAACCTGACATCATGTCTTCTGCTAAAAGTTACCCATTCCTTAATCATCGCATGCCCTTCTGAATCCCCTGGATGGGCCTTTCCCGCAATAACCAATTGGATGGGTCTCGAGGGGTTGGTTAACAGTCTGAGAAGCCTTTCGGGTTTATACAGCAACAATGTTGGTCTTTTGTAGGAGGCAAAACGGCGGGCAAAGCCCAAGGTCAGGGTATGGGGATCAAAAAGGTGGTGCGCATAGGCTGCTTCCTCAGTGGAAGCACCTGAGGCAGCTAGTGTTAATGGCACTCGCTTTCGTATAAATTCAACAAAGGCCTTTCGGGAAGCTGTACGCATTTTCCAGAGTTTTTCATCAGAAACACCCTTTATTTGGATGTCTAACTTTTCTGTCGTCCCCAACCAGCGGGATTTTTCACAAGACTGTGTCCACAGTTCATCCGCAGCTTTGGAATTCCAACTACGCATATGAACGCCGTTAGTCACATGTCTTACCGGTACTTCTTCTTTTGGCCACCGGGGGAAGAGTGGCTGAAATAACTCCCGGCTAACTTGGCCATGCAGTTTACTTACACCGTTTACAGCCCCGGATCCGTTGATGGCTAGATAAGCCATGTTAAAAAGTTCTGATGAGTCGAGTGGGTTTGACCGTCCGAGTGCCAGTAGGCCTTGTAAAGGAATGCCCAGCTCCCTTTCAGCATAGGCACCTAAATAATGCTCGATCAGGTCGGGTGAAAAACGATCAAATCCCGCAGGTACCGCGGTATGCGTGGTAAAAAGATTGCCTGCCCTGGTTATCGCCAAGGCCGCTTCAAACGATTGACCGGTTTGCTGCATTAAATCGCGGGCACGTTCCAATAGGACAAAAGCAGAATGGCCTTCGTTGAGATGACAGATTTCGGGATCTATATTCAGCTCTTTTAATAACTGCCATCCACCTATTCCCAAAACTATTTCCTGCTGAAGTCGCAGTTCTTGTCCTCCTCCATATAGTTCACTCGTTATGGCCCTGTGAACAGGATAGTTGGCCACATCATTACTGTCCAATAGAAAAAGCCTGACATTACCAACCTGAACCTCCCAACTTCGTAACCAAACGGTATATCCTGGAAATTCAATCTTTAAGCGCAACCATTCTCCATTTGGTTTTCTAAGTGGAATAATGGGTAGTTGTCCTGGATCATTGTGAATATAAATTTCCCGCTGTTCTCCTTCCCGATTGATGATTTGTCGGAAATATCCCCGCTGGTAAAGTAAACCAACACCTACTACGGGAACACCAAGGTCATTGGCTGCCTTGAGCTGATCTCCGGCCACATTTCCCAAACCGCCGGAATAGATGGGGAGTGCTTCACTTAACATAAATTCCATGCTGAAATAGGCCACGTTATTCAATGGGCCATTTGCGTGATTTTGTTGAAACCAATAATCTTCTTGAGTCCGATGTTTTTTCGACTTTAAATCACTGATTTTGTCCATGATTGCCTGATCCGCCAAAAATTGCTTGAGGGTGTTCAGAGAGACGGTCTTCAAGACGACCCACGGATTGTGGGTTTGCTCCCAAAGGTGCCCATCGAGTTTTTCCCAAATTTCATCTGCGGAATGATCCCAATGCCAGCTTAAATCCAGTGCCAGTTCTATCAAAAAATTTAACCCGTCCAAATTCGTTTCTGAAAATCTTGTTAACAGGGTTTCGATTTCTATTTTTTTATTCATGTTTCCAACTTTTAAAATGTAAAAAAAGCGTAGGCCTATTTCTTAACCTGTAGTGGTTGTTAAATTTGATTCAAAACAAGAGGTAAAAGGTTGATTTGGAAAAATGGCCTTCCAATTACAAACCCACTAAAACAGGCCGATTAAGGATTTTCCCATCAATTACGATAAAGTTTCCCATACTGGCAAATCTATCGCATTATCCCAATTTAATTTAAGCAGTAATCTTTTTAAATTTTGGTCAAGTAAGGCATTCTTTAAATTAAGGGATTGCCCTGTTATTTGCCTGTGAATAGATATCCATGTGCAGTTAGAAGGGCTTTTCAAGAAGATCAAATAAGATTATCCCTTTAGATTGCCAATATAAAAACGCCGTTTTGCACACACGATTAAGCCATCCATAAGCAGAAATAGTGACAGATATACGCTGAATGGCGCATTTGAAAGCAATTCACTTTCCTAGGGCCCCGGAAATATTTCCGCTTATCTCCAGCAGAAGCTGTGATCAGCACCGGGGCAATTTGGAAGTTTGGG
>JBBQXZ010000423.1:0-3533 GCA_038209145.1 Cytophagales bacterium
GTTGCTAAAACAGGCAGTCCAGTTGGAAGTAATTTAACAAGATTAATAATTCGTCTAAAAGCAGGTCTAAAATCATGCCCCCAAACAGAAATACAATGTGCTTCGTCAATAACTACCATTGATAAATTCATATGTCTTGTAGCTTCTATCCATTCGCTGTTTTCTTGTCTTTCAGGTGCTATGTATAATATTTTAACCTTTCCGTTTTTAGCATCTGTAATTATTTGAGTGTTTTCTTCGGGAGTCTGTTCACTATTTATACATTTTGCAGCAACACCTAAACTGTTCAACTTTTTTACTTGGTCTCTCATTAATGCAATAAGAGGTGAAAAAATCACGGTTGTTCCTTTAAATACTGTTGCAGGATATTGGAAGCATAATGATTTCCCAAAACCAGTTTTCTCAATTAACAGAACTCTTTCGCCTTTTAAAATTCGGTCAATAGTTTCCCATTGGTCGTCATAGAACTTGTCGAAACCAAATTTCTGTTTTAACTTAATTTCTTGTTCCTGTCGTGTTGTCATGGCCTTGGTGGTAATAAATCAGGAAGCTTCGGACGACCTATCGGGCGGAGTTGGCATCAATCGTCTGCCCAAAGAATACCGCGTTCAAAAACAACTTATTGGTTCCAAACCAAAATGCCCTGAAATTTGGGTTGTCCACAAATCCGATGATTCGGCCGCTTCCCAATGCAGCTACCTGGATGATCCCTGTGTTTCGTAGTTTTTCAAGGTTGCTTGGATGGATATAACCACTGGCCAATGGACTATCCGTGTAAACTAAGGGATTTGCATAGGGGTTTTTGGATGGAGACAGGAATTGATTGCCACTTTTGAACGTAAAGATCTCGGGAACAGCATACCCATAGCCCAAAGGGTGGGTAATGTCCAGCGTACCTTTAAAAATCGCTCCTCCGGTAACCCTGGCACCCCGATCTCTGGTGAGGTCGGAATAATCCTTCTGGACAACAGTTGATTCCTCCTGCTCGGAACTTACGAAGGAGAATGACGCCAACTCCTGTTGGGCGAGCCAGTTCATGGCATTGCCTCTGGCAATTAAAGTTCCTCCTTTTTGAATCCATGCTTTCATATTATCTGACCCGGCCTTTCCCAAAGCACTATAGGATCCACTTGGAAGAATAATTACCGAATACGTGTCCAGATCTGCTCCCAAAAACCGATCAGTTGGCAAAAGCGTTATCGGAATATCCATCCGTTGGTCAAACAAATGCCAGATTTCACCCGCCTCATTCCCAGCAACCCCCTTGTCCACCATGAGCGCAATAGTCGGCTTTTTTAACAAACTGATACTGGGAGACCCAAGATTAACACCCGAAGTATATCCGGAGGTGAGCGCATGGATGGTAACGTTGCAGGTATTTGCAGCTTCCTGTAAGTCCTGAAAGAAGGTTTCGTCAGAAGCGTCGGTATTTCCCTTTTCAACCAAGATGGTTCCTCTGCCAAAGCTTATCCCCAATCTATTTTGAAAAGGTTCATGGGCTACCCGCAACTGGTATCCTTTATCCATTAGGAAGTAGAGCGCCTTAGGAGCATAGTATTCTGCCCATTCGAAGGCATAACTGTATGCACCTGGAGATCCGATAATTTCTCCCTTGCTTATTGGGGTTCCCTTAGGTACCTCCATCACATCGGCCAAGTTCAAAATACGGCTACTAAGTGCCATGTAATCCATGTTAAAGGCCATGGGCAAGTTCCAAGCGGAAACATCATAAAACAGGCTATCTTGGAAAGTCGTTCTCGTCTCAAACATAGATTTGACAAATCGATATTGGGGCTGGTTCAAGGGAACAATAAACGATCTGTTGGCATCAAAAGGCACACCGTTAAGGACGACATCCTCTTTGAGGCTAAAGACCTTGATATCGTGGTGCAGGAGTATATCGGCCAAGTGATACGACCTTGCATAATCATCTTTCGTCCCAAAAATAAAGGCTTTGTTTGTATCCTCCTCAGATTCGGACATAGATTCCAAATAAAAATCGACCATGTACTGGTTTAACTCCACGTGCATATCCCTGGCTGCTTCGAAAGAAGACAGTGCTGTTCTTACCTGATTGCGAATGGTAAAGGGAAAGCTGATACTGCCGTATTGGTTCACCTGCAAATGACCCCTGGAAGATGCCTGCTCAAATAGTATCCCAACAGCACCCTGCACATCCGGATAAGTTGAACCTTTCCCATAATAAAAATCATCAAAACTCTCTTGGCTATAGTAAAGGGATCCAATCTCATCTAGGTATTTGGCGTGGTATTGCGCAATTTTCTCTGTTAGTTCAAAGTTCTTTTGAGGGGTTAAGGGGTGATTTCTACTGGGTATTCCCGGTTGAAAGAAATAGGTGTTGTCTGTCCCCATTTCGTGGAAATCCAAGACAATATTGGGTTTCCATTCTTGTATTTGCGTGATTCTTCCCCGCGATTCTGGATGCTGTACGGGTAGCCAGTCCCGGTTAAGATCAAACCAATAGTGGTTCGTTCTGCCACCGGGCCATACCTCATTAATCTCTCTACTGTTTCGGTCTCCGGTGCTGTGATATCCTTTGTGTGAATTTACCCAAGAGGCAAACCTATTTATGCCATCTGGGTTCAGGGCTGGGTCAATCAAGAGAACCATATTTTCCAAGTCTGCTTCGACTTCTTCAGCAGCTGCGAAATGGTAGGCAGTGATCAATGATGCCTGAACCCCTGAAGGCTCATTGCCATGGACAGAATGACCCATATACATTACCAAAGGAGTTCCCGCAACATCCGCAGTCGCTGGTTCATGGCGCAGCAAGTTTCGTTTGGCTTTGATTTCCTCCACCTTTTGATGATTGGAAGGCGACGTAAGGACTAGCATGATTAATGGCCTCATTTCATACGTACGTCCATATTCAACGAGCGTGACACGGTCGGAGGACCCAGCCAGTTTGCGGAAATAATTCACCACCTGATCGTGGCTGGCATGCCATTCTCCCACCTCAAAACCCAGCACCGATGCAGGCGTAGGAATCTCCGGTGAATACGTATACCCTTCGGGCAAATAGTAATTTAAACCAGTTTCTTGACCGAACGCGGAAGAAATGAAAAAAGAGAAAATACACAGCCAAATAAAAACTCGGTCCATAAGAATTAGATAATTGAAGAAGAATGCTTATTTATAAATGTCCGCCAATGCCAAGTCCAATAAGGGAAAACGGTAAGTAAAACCAGAAGATTGAATTTTGTCGTTACTAACCCGATTGCCTCCCAATACCATCTCGGCCATTTCACCCAATATCAATTTAAGTCCGAACCCCGGAACACCAAAATTGATAAACGGTTTACCAGCCGCCTTAGCGGCCTTTAGTGTCAGGATCATATTAGAAACGGGAACCGGCCCCACCGCATTATACTCTCCCTGTATGCCATTATTCTCCAAGGCATAAACAAACATTTCTGCCAAATCCCGAATGTGAATCCAACTCATGTATTGTTTTCCATCGCCCAAGGGCGCTGCAACCGGAGGCTTTAGCATTTCTTGCAAGGCGCCCCCAT
>JBBQXZ010000424.1:0-3530 GCA_038209145.1 Cytophagales bacterium
GAGTCGCACCTGGAAATCTTCGGCCTGAAATATTCAGTTATGGGCACCGAAACAATCAGGGTTTGGCCATGAATAACCAAACAGGAGAAATTTGGGCTACTGAACATGGTCCGAACGGAGGCGATCTGCTCCACCATATTGAAATTGGAAACAACTATGGTTGGCCACAGATTACATTTGGAAAAGAATATTCGACATCTGAAAAAATAGGGTTGGGCAAAAAAGCCCCTGGGATAACTCCCCCAATCCATGTCTGGGAGGAAAACATGGCTCCATCGGGGTTGGCCTTTTACCACGAAGGAAAGATTGACTCTTGGAATGGTAACCTGTTTGCGGGATCTTTACTCAAAGAGCAAGTTCAGCGCCTGGTAATAGAAGACAATAAGGTCGTACACGAAGAAATACTCTTCACAAAGAAAATCGGGAGGATAAGAGATATCAGGCAAGGACTGGATGGGTTTCTGTATTTGGTGACTGACGAAGAAAAAGGTGGTATTTACCGAGTTGCTCCTTCCCAATAAATAGGATGGAGTGAAACTCTTTTATTAAGCATATAATGGATAGAAACAACATTTGGGATTGTACTATACAGGACATAAAGCCTAAAATTGTTTCTGTCCATATTTTTTTACAAGGAATTACAGAGGTGATTAATTTGAACAGTAGCATCAAACTTCCGGCTTTTGCGGTGAATCGTTTTAGCAATTGAAATCTTCCAGTTTTCCATTTATCAAAATCACTTTAACCAAAATTGGATGTTTGCGAAATTAGAAGTATGTTTAGCTACAACTTAGGCCCTAATCGTTTCTTTACCAGTCAATGAACTTCCGAATAAACCCCAGAATAGGTGTGGCATGCATCTTATTGGCTTGCCAGCCCAATCCCGACGATTCTTACGATGCCACTTATGTGGAGGAAACGCCTGATCCCATTTACGCAGAGCACGTAAGAACTACCAAATTCCAGACTCCGGAGGAGGAAATGGCGGGCTTTGAGCTTCCCCCGGGATTTGAAATCACCCTCTTTGCGGCGGAGCCGGACATTACCAAGCCCATCAACATGGCCTTTGATGACAAAGGGAGGCTATGGGTCACCCAGTCTTCCGAGTATCCCATCAAAGCGGATCAAGGGGAGGAAAATGACCGGATCAGTATTCTCGAAGATACCGATGGGGACGGAAAGGCCGATAAAATCATTGATTTTGCGAATGACTTAAATATCCCTATCGGCATTATTCCGGTAAAAGACGGAGCCATTGGGTATAGTATTCCCCATGTCTATCGATTCTACGATTTGGACGGAAACGGCAAATCCGAAAAACGGGAGATTTTAATCCGGGATTTTGAACACAAAGATACACATGGTATGGTCAACAATCTTTTTCGGGGCCTTGACGGGTGGATTCATGCCTCCCATGGGTTTTCCAACATCTCTACCGTTTCAGGTTCCGATGGGGATTCCATTACGATGACATCGGGCAATACGTTCCGCTTTCGACCTGACGGGAGTCGGGTGGAAAAAACCACTGATGGTAGGATCAATCCCTTTGGATCAGATTTGGACAAGTGGGGGTATCATTATTCCGCTGATTGCCATACCTTACCCATTTATCAGTTGATCTGGGGAGGCAATTATACCCAATGGGGAAAAAAGGATCCTGTGATGGGTTTTGCTCCCACCATGATGGATTATGGGCTGAACTCCACGGCCCTCTCCGGCTTGGTCTATTATACCGACACCCAATTCCCCGAAGAATATCAAAACAGCTTTTACTCGGGAGATGTGGTGACTTGCCGAATTAGCCGCAGCGTCATGGATTTTACGGGTACTACGCCACAAGCTACCAGAAAGCGGGATTTCTTGGTAAGTAAAGACCCTTGGTTCCGACCTGTAGACATTAAAATTGGGCCGGATGGCGCACTTTACATTGCCGATTTTTATAATGGTATTATCGGACATTACGAGGTACCTCTTGACCATCAGGAACGCGATCGGGAGAGTGGTAGGATTTGGAAAATCACTTACAAAGGAAATCAACGAAAAGTCACAGATTGGTCTAAGGCTACGTTAGACCAAGTTTTAACTGGGATGGCCGATGAAGTGCTACACACTCGCATGTCGGCTACGGATGCGCTGGTAGATTATCATGGAAAATCAGCCTTGGGACAGTTACAAAAGTTGGCTGCTGATGTCACGGTTGCTCCTCAGCAGCGTGTGCAGCTATTGTGGGCCTTATATCGCCTGGAATCGCTACAGCCAGATCAACTCAAATCAGCCCTGACGCATGAAGAACCGGTCGTAAGGGTTCATGCGCAGCAGGTATTGGCTAATTTTCCAAGCTGGACGGAAGAACAGGCAGACTGGGCTTTGGCGGGTCTTTCGGACGGGAACCCCCACGT
The DNA here is from genome assembly GCA_038209145.1 of Cytophagales bacterium. Taxonomy (GTDB): domain Bacteria; phylum Bacteroidota; class Bacteroidia; order Cytophagales; family Cyclobacteriaceae; genus Lunatibacter. The sequence goes on from JBBQXZ010000424.1 coordinate 2,400, forward strand.
GAAGCGGGCAGCTGCGGAGGGAATTAGCCGCCATCGCCATCCCAAAAATTACCACGCGCTCATTGAACAACACGAAGCCACCGACCCTGCGGATACCCATTTGATTTATACGCTCAAATTGGCGTTGTACAATCACATGCAACAAGATCACATTATCAAACTGGCTTTGGCGGAAAAATGGCCGAAAGAGGCATCTAACCTGTTGGCCATGGTTTTGGCTGATACCGACAGCCCCCAAGCCGGTCAGTTTTTACTAGCCCATCTTCGGGAAGGAAAATCCGAAAAGGACAAGATCTTGGGTTTTGTTCGCAGTATCGCTAAAACCCTCCCGGAGAATCAACTTAAATCCTTCGTGGATTTGGGGATTTCTGCTTCAAAAACATCCGAAAATCCGGCCTACCAATGGGCTATGGCCATGGAGGAAGGTTTCGGTCAGCGGGGAAAAGCTGTCCCCGGTTATTTGGTTAGTTGGATTGAAAATCTAAGTTCCGAAACCATTGGGGTATTTGCTGACAACCCCACTGAAGTGAAAGACGACTTCAAAGATCAGCTGGGATTTGCCATCACAATGGCGGGGAAATACAAATTTACCCCATTAAGCAACTCGCTTAAAAGCCTAGTCCTACACCCCCAGGCGGATGATGCCATCCGGGGTGACGCAGCCCAGTCATTAATGAAAATAAACCCCACCGTCCATCTTTCGTATTTGGGGAAGGCCATGAATGATCCGGAAAGTACCGTTTCATTGCGGCAGCGGATGGCCAATGCCATTGGGCAAACCACTGGCTCCGAGGTAAGAAGCATACTGGCAGATGGATTGAAGGGTTCCCCCATAGAATTGCAGACTACCATTGCCGCAAATTTGGTCAAATCCACGGAAGGCAAATCGGAACTTTTGAACCATATTCGGAATGGAAATGCTCCAGCCAGAATCCTAAAAGCCAGAAATGTGGAAGAGAATTTTCTATCCAATGCGTCTCCCGCTCAAAAAGAAGGCTTCACCTCCCTAACTGCAAACCTTACCCCGATTAGCGAAGAAAGGCAGCAGTTAATTTCGGAGAGAACTACAGCCTTTCAAACCTCGGATGATGCCTTAATCGAAGGCCAAAAGTTGTATGAAGAAAATTGCAG
>JBBQXZ010000425.1:0-3513 GCA_038209145.1 Cytophagales bacterium
GGAGCTAGACAAAAATTAAAGGCTCAAGAAAAGAAATTTTAAACCCCTGGTAGTTTATAGTGACTGTCAGGGGTTTTTTTTTAATCTTATAAATGGTGATTATCAAACCAATTAGGCTTTAAAACAATTTAATCTTCAGGGGTATCCGTATTAAAATAATATCCCGAGGGCAAAGAAATAGAATAGAATCAGTTGAACTGGTCTTTATCATGACCCATTCCGTCAAGTAGTCCACAACTGCGATAAGATGGTTTTTTTATCTATTAAATCTACCCATTCCTCCTCCCGGCTAATAAAAACCTGAATACTGATTTTGACTGGAACCTCTTTGAAATGCAATCACCCTAATTTGTTCCTCATCAATACGCTTTGATTTTAATACATTAAAAAAATTAAAAAAGCCCCTTATTACTGGCCCGATATGGTTATTTCTTTGTTTACCAAATCTATTTCTGTCCATCCCAAATCAGTCGTGTTAGGCTAAATCTTCACGCGCCTTTATAAGGCCCAAAAAACTTGTCTCCGTTAAAATGTACCAAATGGTCGGGATTATCAGCAATCCAAACTTCTGTTTCCCAGGCGATATCCGTCATAAACTGCCTAAACTTGGTCCTACTCAAAAATGCGGTAACATATACAATGTCCACCGTACAGTCCCTGGTTAATTTTTAAAGCTGAATCAACCTCAATTCGTCAATCGGCCCGGAAGAATGTAGGGCTTCAATCAAATAAAGCCAGTTCTTTTTCTTTGAGTGAGCAAGGGTTGGGGAATTTCCACAACAGATGATTTTTAATATTCAAAGCCAAATGATAGGCAAAGTTTGGAGCAACTGCATTGCCGATTTGGTTATATTGATTCGTTTCTGTTCCCGAAAAATCAAACCAATCTGGAAAGCTTTGAAGGCGGGCAGCCTCACGTACAGTTATTCTTCTTCTACGTCCGTCGCTTAATTTCACTCGGTGCATATCACCCGTAGCACCTGCTAAATTTCTACAGGTCAACGTTCGTGCAGGTCTGTCTAAATATAAATCCCTCGGATTTATACATTTGGATGCTTTTTCATAATTAGCAACGTACCTGTCCATAGATTCTGTGAAAAACTTAGAGCCATCGTCAAATTGATAAGCAAGTCCGCCCAAGGCTTCACCGGCGGTTACTTTTCTGCTGACTTTTTTAGGAAGAGATATTTTTTGTTTTGAGCCCATAACAATAACTCGTTCTCTATTTTGAGGAACTTCATAGTTTACGGCATTTAAAAGCGCGTAATGGATAGAATACCCTAAACTTTCAAGTTCTTCAATGACCTCTTTTAAATACCACTTGTTTTTATAGAGCATTCCACTAACATTTTCAAAAAGAAGTACTTCTGGGTCTAATTGTCGAATAGCGGATAAAAATATTGGAAAACCGTCTCTTGAATCCTTTAGTCCGAGTTGTTTACCACCAACACTAAAAGGTTGACAAGGTGGCCCACCAACTACAATATCAGCTTTGGGGTAGTTGGATTCGATTGATAGCTTTTCATTCAAGCACTTCCCAAGAAGGTTTTTATTGTAGGTTTTACTTGCCTGTTCGTCCATTTCGTAGCCAAGAGTTTTAAATCCATTAGCTTCAAAACCAAGGGAAAGCCCACCACAACCAGCAAAAAGATCAATCACGGTTTTATTCAAATCCATGTCCACCCAAGGATTGAGTTTATCATTAATTTCTTCCCAATATTCCATATCTCGAAGTTACAGCATTTTATTGTGTTTTCAGTCGCAAAATAGAAGCGATACTATTTCCTTCCCATTCCAAAAATCAAACCCCAAAAACAACCATTCCCATTCTCTATAATTGCCATTCAAAAATCAACCTGCAGCTTGCAAAGCTGAAACCATTTACCTCGCACTGGAGATATCAGCCTTGAGCTCCTGTATCATCCGGGCAATGTCTTCCAGGGTAAGCTCCTTTTTTTGATCCGGCTGATCCGGAAATTCGAGACTGATAAAGGCTTTCGCTTCCCATACCTCCATGATATCCTCGCCAAAGACTTCAAAGGGTTTGTACCGGTCATTGTCCGAAACCAAAAAAAGCTTTCCCTTATCCGCCAGATAGTTGAACACGCGCTTATAGACGATCCCTTCACTTCTGGTAACCAGGATATAAGTTTTTCCATTTTTTATTCCATTGGCTTGTTCTATATAAGACCCAATGATGACGGTACCCGGTGCTATGGGCAACATACTGTCCCCGCTTATTTCAAAAGCCCTGTAGGTATGGTTTCGGGAAAGTTGGGGCAAGTGAAACTGGGGCTGATTCCCTACATATTCCGGATCGGCAAAGCCGTTCAGGTATCCAGCGGAAGCTTTCTGACCGATTAGGGTGATGGTTTCATTGTCTTCCTTATCCACGGTTACCGTGAGGATCTTCACCGGATCAGCTTCGCCGTGAACCCGGTTTCCCAGTGACAGGTCATCCCGCAGCAATCTGTCGACGGATAGGCCAAAAATCTCAGCCATGGTGGCCAATGAAGGCAACTTTGGTTCAGAGCGACCATCCTCATACGCTGAAATCATGGTACGCTGTACCCCCAGGTGTTCAGAAAGTGCCTCTTGGGTCAGACCAGCCTGCTGCCGGAGATATTTGATGTTTTTTCCGAGGTACATCCCTATGCGGTGTATAGAAAGAAATTGTAGTCGTCTTTCCAACCCTCCTTAAACGAGAACCGTAGCAAATCGTGCTTTGCAGACTCCCTAAAATGAATCCGTTGCTGGATTTCAGCGATAATTTCCTCCGCACTGCTTTCTGAAGGTGTTAAGAGGTAGCCATATCGGGATTTGTCTTTTTCATCTATAAAGAACTTGACTTGCAAGTTTCCCGAATCTAACTTTTTGCTGGTGTAGGTAATGGTTCTCATTGGCGTTTCAATTGGATGAACTTTATGTTTGTAAAATAAACAATGCTAATATAGCCATGTTTGTTTTATAAACAAATATAACTAAAAGTTATTTTGATTAAAAAACAAGCCAGATACTTTAGTTTGAAACATATAATTAAAGTTATAGGTAATTTTTCATACTAATTTTTAACTTTTTTACATTACAGGTGAAATATAAAGGTATTTTTCAAACCTATTTTCGGTAGAATTATTTTTTTTAAAAGTTATTTCCCTTAATTTTATGACCAATAAGAATCAACAACTCACTTTATACTACTCATGAAAAACATCAACAGAAGAAATTGGCTTAAAACCAGTGTTTTGGGCCTTGGATCAATGTCGTTATTGTCTGGCAACCTTTTAGCGAAATCCGGAAGTGCTGCCACCACAACTGCCACTTGGAGCAGGGAAAGCATGCTGTGGGAATTGAACCCCATATATAATGAGGTAAAAATGAAAGCGCGACTTTTGGCGAACGAAAATCCCTTTGGCCCATCTACCAAAGTACAAAAGTCGATTGCGGAATCCATTAACTTGGGTAACCGTTATGGTCATGCGGATGCCGCCTACCTGATCAGCATGATCGCTGAAA
>JBBQXZ010000426.1:0-3510 GCA_038209145.1 Cytophagales bacterium
GGGAAGGCCAACAGGTGACCATTTCTTTAGACCCGCTTTCCGATACCACGGCCACCTATTTTCTGGATTTGTTTGAGTTGAGGAGCGACCAAGAACTAAAGCCCATAAAACCCGATTTGAGTGAATACGGGATGACCTATCCGTCAGGATCGGATGCATCCTATTTGCTTCGCATCCAACCCGAATTGTTAAAAGGGGGACTCGTAGAGATAGCCATCGGTTATGAAGGTACCTTGGGTTTTCCGGTTTTGGATAAAACGCATCTAAATATAGCGAGCTTTTTTGGGGTTCCCAGGGATGGAGGGAGGAGGATTCACGAAGGGGTCGATGTCTTCGCGGCAAGGGGTACACCCGTAGTGGCTGCCGCTGACGGAAGGGTCACACGAGTGGGAACCAACCGTCTCGGGGGCAATACTGTGAGTGTCTCCTCAGGGAAATATTCCTTTTATTATGCCCATTTGGACAGCCAGCTTGTCACCATTGGCAGAAGTGTACGGATGGGCGATACGCTGGGTACCGTTGGGAACACAGGGAACGCCATCACCACTTCGCCGCATTTACATTTTGGCATCTACGCAATCGGAAGGAGGAGTGTAGATCCTTTACATTTTTTTAAAAATGCGCCCATTTTACCTCCACTTTCCAGTACTGACAGCAGCAATTTAAATTCTTGGATGAGGGTAAAAGGGGAAGTAGTCAATCTCCGCCAAAGTCCCACTACTACCAGTCCTATTTTGGTTAAATTAGCCAGAAACGATATTTTTATCATGGAAGGGAAAACAAAGGGATGGATAAGAATCCGGCTCCCCGATGCCAGACAGGGATACATTGCCGAAAACATGGTTGAACCGGCACAGCCTAACCTTTCTCAAAAAGAGCTTAGTGAAGTTGACACTGTAAAAACCCATTGGCGATATCCGGAATTCCAGCACCCCTATTTTGCGGGAAATGTCAACATATTGGGGAAATTTGGCGACTTTGATTTTGTCAAAACCGAAAGCGGCACCAACCTGTGGGTAAAAAGGTAAGTTTGACGGGCCAGCTAACTAATGATTTACATGAATTTTTCCTATTTTTATACCATGAAGGAAGTGCAAGAGCTTTTTGATTTTCTCCAAAACCATCTACGAGTAAAATCCATCGGGGAGGAACTAGTGCTATTTACATCGGAGAATTATAAACAGGTCATGGCACATCATAATTTTCAGACAGCCGTTATCACAACTCCCGAAGGATTGATGAAATTTGATTTGGGTGATCAACAACCAACCCCAATATCCCCTGAAGAGGTCTTCCCGCCAGAGACGCCACTTTTTGAAGCGTTTCCACACATTGCCCGCAATAGACGTGTATTTATTGGAATCGAATCAAAAGTCACCCATATTGCCACCCGCAGTGACCTGGACAAAATTCCTATTCGGCTGGGACTGTTTGGATTGATCAGCGTGCTGGAATCCGTATTAAGGGAAATAGTCCGAAGCAGTTTACCCGAATGGGAAGAAAGTTTATCGGAGGAGCGGCTTGATTCCGCCCGTACCCTTTACCAGTTAAAGACAGCTCGCGCGGAAGAAATTGACCTGATCCAATGCCTACAATTAGGCGATTTGGGATCAATATTTTCTAAAAACAAGCGGTATAAGATTTTTGGTCCATCGGTCAGCCGAAAAATCTATGACGATAGGATACGAAATATCGGAAAGCTCCGGGACGCCTTGGCGCATTCGCAAGACATACTTCCATTCGATTGGGAGGAAATTGCGACTATGGTCGGATTTATCAGACAAATTCTTCAAAATAATCAGCCAGGAAAATTTTGGGTTCCGGAATCACGTGTTGGCTCATCAAGCCCCATTCCTCCCGCAACATTTAAGTAGCCTACAGGAGCTTATACCTACACAAATACGTTTTCCCGGCTGCATGCGGCAGAAAAAATACTTCCTTTTCCATTCTTGTATCAGGATCTTCGAGGGCATGATATACACCGTCTCAGAGTTGATTAATTATACCCTAGAAACAAGATATGAAAGACAAGCAAGAATTGGATTTAGAGAGATCAGTGAACAGTTTAAGGCTCATTTCCGGACGTGTAAGCCAATGATTGTCAGTAACGGTGCACTGGATCTGAAACACTTGTTGGAATCGATACTGTAGTACGAGATGGAGTAGCAACTCAATCAGAGCGATCGGGAATTGGGGAACAGGATGAATGTCAAGTTCAGTAAGCAACTCAGGACAAGCGACTGCAATATTGAACTGAAGGCCACAGGATTAGTTTGAGGAGCTTTGGGCCGTCCATAACAGAGAGGCACAGTATCCACCAGATAAGAAACAGCCTAAAATATGTGGAAAGTAAAGATCAGAAGGAGAACATGGGAGCCAATAAAAAAAGTTGTTCATATACATCTTCTAAGCTTGAATCTTCAGTCAACCTATCGGCTATTTGATTTAAATACGCTTTTAGTTTTACCTCTTTTATACTCAAATGTAACGAATCTTGTGGCAAGATTGCCTCGGTAAATTCAAAGATCTTTATTTTAGCGGCCAATTTTAGCTTACATATGAGTTTCTGCATTGGATCCGCTTTTGAAGCTGTTTCTTTGGAGGTAGGAAAATCCCCATCTAGAAGAGTAAATGAAATCGACAACCGAGGAAGTCATTTTTATCTGGCCTTGTACTGGGCGGAAGCTTTGGCGGCTCAGGAAAAGGACGCGGCGTTGAAGGAAATATTCGGTCCGGTAGCCAAGGAGATGGCTGCAAAAGAAAGCACCCTTATGGGAGAACTCAACGCTGCCCAAGGCAGTCCGGTAGATATTGGTGGTTATTACCACCCTGACGAAGAAAAAACGGAATATGCCATGCGGACAAGTGCGACGCTGAATGATATTCTGGAACGCATCAAAGCGTAAACAACAATACAAGAAAAGCTGGCTTGAATGGTCAGCTTTTTTTATTTTAAGAGCTCGAATCGGGGCCGACTGCTTCAAAAAAACGCGGTTTTATTTCAAAGTAAATTAACTTGTTGGCAAAAAGTTGAGCGATATCCCCTTAGATTCCTTTTAATGTTTTTGGGCTCCTAGAAGTGTGAAACACACGGGAAACTATGACTTTATCTTTGGTGGTCTGTAAATAATTTTTTAACTCCAAACTAATAGAAATCTGTATTAAAATTTTTTATATGTTAAAAGAGGCTCGATGGTACCCATTTGAGGTTGGCTTTCTAACAGTGCAGTAGTCAGAAGGATTTTTTCACGAACAGTGTCAGCGTAAAAAAATCCCTGTTCTTTGAAGATATATTTTAAGGCTCGTACAAATTGCCAGGAAGCCTTTTTAGTCCAAATTATTTGATCCATTCTTTGGATCTTTCTTCAACCTCTTTTTGAGTTAAAATTTCTCCTGTTTCTAGCTGTTCTTCAGATTCATCAATATCCGCCAATAGAGAAAGTTGTTCATATACATCTTCTAAAGTTGACTCCTCTGTCAGCCTTTCGGCTATTTGATTTAAATACGCTT
>JBBQXZ010000427.1:0-3507 GCA_038209145.1 Cytophagales bacterium
AGGGGAAAAAGGGGATCTTATTCAACATATTCATGGATTAGAAGGAGAAGTTAAGGCTTCTAAGGTAATTGATTTTGATAAAATTCTATCCATTCGGCCCTCCATTTAGAACATAAAGTTATCAAGATACCCTATTCTCCATTATCTTTGATTTGCCCTAAACGTGTTTGGCAAAAAATGTTTCTCCACCAATTCCCAATGACCATGCGTAACGCCACTTTTCTTTGCCTGCTTGCTTTCGCTGCCTTGGCTTCCTGCTCCTCCGATCCAATCGCCCGATTGGAAATAAATGTACCCCTGCAAGACAGACTTCAAACGCCAGTATTCTTCCAGGTAGACAAGGAGTTGGATCCGGGATTGGCCTATCACTTACTGGATAAAAATACGGATGAAAAAAGCCCCGTCGAGATCCAATCCGATGGGTCTCTCTTTGCTTTACTCCCTCATTTATCCGAAGGGTCAAACTCTTTTGAATTAAAAATTGGAGCTGTAGAATCAAAAAACGCCATCGAATTGAAAAAAACCAAGCAGGGAGTGGTGGTTAGTTCCGGTTCCAAACCTGTCTTCTTCTACCAGGCCGAAACAGCCTACCCGGCAGAGGGGTTACCGGAATATTACAAACGCAGCGGCATGATTCATCCCCTGTATAGTCCTAAAGGTCAGATTTTGACCAACGATTTTCCAGTCGGGCACGTACACCAGCACGCCATCTTCAATGCCTGGGTCAACACGCTTTTTAAAGGTGAAAAGGTTGATTTCTGGAATCAGCATCAGGGTACCGGAACTGTGGAACACGCGGATATATTGGAACCGGATCAAGGTTCCCTTACCGCCACCTTGCGTACCAGGCTGAGCCATATTAGCCTGAAGCATGGGGAGGTGTTGGAAGAAGAATGGGTAATCAAAGCCTACCCTACAACGGGTTATTTTATGTTTGACCTCTATTCAGAGCAATTGAACACCAGTCAGGACACGCTCTATGTTGTTGAATATCATTACGGCGGGATGGGCATCCGGGGGAGTAAGGAATGGAACGTGGTTGACAGCATCCATTACACCAACGACTGGAAAATCCTAACCAGTGAGGGTAAAACAAACACGGATGCCAACCACACCAAAGCCAGTTGGGTAAGTGCCCATGGTTTGGTAGCGGGTGAAAAAGCAGGGGTAACCGTATTCGGTTTCCCGGACAATTTCCGGTATCCACAGATCGTACGCGTGCATCCCACCATGCCGTATTGGGTCTATTCACCCATGTATGAAGGGGAGTTTTACATCGCCCCGGGTGAAAAATTTTACAACAAGGTACGCTATTACGTCCATCAGGGAGAGCCGGACAAGGAAGTGCTGGCCAGCATTCAGGCAGATCTGACGGCACCTGTACAGGTCACCGTCTTACCTTAATAGGCATTAAATATTAAATAGAATGTTTAGGGAGTCATCGTCAGCTGATGAATGTCAAGGATTTCGTCCGCACTGAGTGCCCGGTCCAAGACTGCCAGGCCTCCGATTTTGCCTTGAAAAAAATTGCCAATTCCTCGTTTCAGGACAACCGCACCCACGGTAAAATCGGAGCCGTTGTCCCCCATCCCATCCAGAAAATAATAGGGGTTTTTGGATTCGGTAATCCCATCCGGCAATCCTTCAAACCCGGTTGTGTTTCTAATCAGTTCGGGTTCACGGGCCTCAAATAGGCCATCTAGATACGACCGGATCTTGGTTCCATCGTAGGTGAAGGCCACAAAATGCCAAGAACCCTTGGTAAGCGTTTGCCTGCTTGCCGAATAATCCGAACTGTAGGGAAAGGGCGGCGTGGGTTTTCCCGTCCAGGATATATGGCCGCATACTTGGTCGGCACCATTGTAATGGGGCAGGTGGACAAATAGGCCATATTGCCGCTTTCCCCCATCGGTATATTCATTCCACATGCCGCCTACAAAACCCGTCTTTCCCTCCCAGTTTACCCAACCCATTACCGTTACACCCTGATCCTTGCCGTGGATATTCAGCAGGCCTGTTTCCTTATGGGGAATGGAAAAATAGGCCGAATCCTTCAGGTAGGCTGAAAACCCGGAAAGCGGTCCATCAGCGATCCGATCCACCTGACCTTTCATTTCCATCAGCGGAAACTCCCCCACTCCTTTGGCCTTTCTGGGTTCACCGGGATTTTCGGTAAAGTCCCAGAGCGCAATCAGGCCATCCATCGCAACTATTTTTGAAATCTTTTCCGATTCTTGAGAGGTTTGGCAGGAGGTTAGGGAGTAGCTGATGGCTAGGGTAAGGGTTAGGAGGTTTTTCATCCGGTTTTTATGATTGTGATTAAGATATAGGTCTAGGTTGAGATTATAATTTTGGTTGAAGTATGGTTGAAATATGGCCTACGGCAGAAATATTTTATTGATATTAGTAGATCTTGGATATTAGTAGGAGAATTTCTCGCCGGGCAGCTTGACGTGGAAATTCAGGATGTCGTTGAAAAGAAGCCTCCAGCGACCAGCTTAAACGGGTACAGGAGCCAATAAACTGAAATTCATCAACCCAAAAACTTCCTCTATGCCGGAAAAAGAAAAGATACCATCTCCCTTCTTTTTCCCTGGATGCTTACTTATTATTGCCCCTGTTTTGCTGACGCTGACGCCAATGCTCCTCTCCTGGGGGAACTCCCCGTTGAGCCCCATCTTGTCGGCGTTGCAGGCGCTCCATAAGCATACGCCGAAAATCCTGTTCTGCTTTTCTTAGTTCGAGCAGTTGTCGGTTGGAAATTACGTTAACTAGGCGTTCATTGTAGGTACGATCAAGCATCACTTCCCGCTCTTTTATTTGCATGCCCAGCTGTAGGAGACGCTGAGACTCTTCCTCACTCAACTGCCTGCGATCCACCTGTCGGCGTGCCTGCATAAATTCGCGTCGCAATTCTTCGCGCTGCATGGAATACTCCCTGTAAACAGGCCAGAATTTTTCCGCCTGCTCGGGAGAAAGCTCAAGGCGTTCTGTAATGAGCGCGATGCGGGCGCTTTCGATTTTATCTAAAGTACCCCCATTCTGGCCCATGGCAGCTGCAACGGCAAACAGCCAAATGAATGCGGTATAGATTGTTTTTTTCATTTTTTTGTATTGAAAATTAGCCAATTTCATCAAGGTATTCTATCCATTCCTCTCTTTCGTCAGGTGCCAGATCGAGGTATGGTAAAGCATTCTCATCTGCTTCCCATTCTATCCTGTTTTCCCAATCCTCCCAGAACTCCACATGAAATTGTGGACGGGATTCCAGGTAGGTTATGATATCCTCATCCGGGATTCCGGATAAAAAGGATGTGTCTTTTGCTACCTCCTGTTGATTTGTCGTGAGAAGCCAAACAACACCCATCAACACAAGCAAGGAAGCAGCTACCCGACCTATCAATTTCCAATGGGAGAAGCGTACCAGTTTCGGGCTTTTTTCCTCATTAACCCGAGCATGAATCCGGTTTGCCAAGGTATCGAAATACCCTTCAGAAGCTGAAAAAA
>JBBQXZ010000428.1:0-3495 GCA_038209145.1 Cytophagales bacterium
GACTTAAAGTTGTTTCTTTTGATTTGGGTATGAATACCTACATAAGTGCTCATTCAGGATTAAAATTTAATATCCGGCGCTTTGTCCAATCGTTCTCTTTCCGAAGTCCCCACATCAAACATGGTTTCAGTGTGAAAGCCAAACATGCCCGCCAAAAGATTTGAAGGAAAGCTTTGAACAGCGACATTAAATTCCTTTGTAGCGGAGTTGAAATACCTTCTTACAGCGGCAAGTTTATTTTCAACATCTGATATTTCTCCCTGCAAATGCAAAAAATTAGTGCTTGCTTTAAGATCCGGGTAAGCTTCCACCTGTATGCTGAGTCCCTGCAAGGCAGATCCAAGCTCCTGTTCAGCAGCGATTTTTCCATCGATGCCGGTCGCGCCCATGGCTCTGGACCTGGCCTCAGTCACGCGTGTTAAAACACCTGCCTCATGTTCCATATACCCCTTTACCGCACTGACCAGTTGTGGGATCAGGTCGTGTCTTTGCTTCAACTGTACGTCTATATCAGCAAAGGCGTTTTCCCGGTTGTTTTTTAGGGCGACCAACTTGTTGTATAGGTAGACAACAAAAATAACTACTACGACGGCGACAATAATGACTATCCAAATCGTGCTCATAAGGGATGATTTTTGGTTTAAAAGATAAATTTAGACATTTACGGCCAATTCTCTGCCCTAATTGGTACTAAAATTATTTCATTTGTCCTTATATTTATGAAATTTTAATGAATAACCCATGAAAAAATACGCTGGCCCCATCATAATCGGTTTGGTAGTCATCTTGTCCATCGTTGTTTGGTGGAGGTATTATTTTGTTTTTGCCGAAGGCGTAAAAGCCGGCAACCTAAATTACTTTGAGAAAAAGGGTTTCGTGTTTAAAACCTGGGAAGGTCGCGTAGTTCAGGATGGTTTTCAAAGCCCCAATCCGGGTGCCCTTCAGAGTAATGAATTTCGCTTTAGTGCCTCTGGCGATTCTGTTACCAGCATGTTGGAACGGTCAGGTGGTAGTTTTGTGGAGTTGCGGTACAAAGAATACCTGAACCCTCTGCCTTGGCGTGGAGCAAGCAAATTTGTGGTCACCGAAGTGTTGGAAGTGTCAAGTTCTGACGGGAAAAGATTGCCGATTCAATAAGCAAAATGACTGAGAAGATTGGGATCACCTCAGGAAACATGACAGGTATTTTACTCGCTTGCTGTTGATTTTTAGAAAATTTTATTAATTCAAAAATTCACGGAAAAAACTTTTTCGTCACTGGGAAATGATTTTCCCAATTTGGGTTAATGGAATTTCAGCAAAGAAAATCGGTACCAAGTTGAATCCTTACAAATTCAAAACTTGAAAGAGGGACCAAAAATGAAAAAAGCTCCGGGGAAATCCCGGAGCTTTTGGCTTAAATAATATGTTGGCTAGTTTATGTATATTCTTTTACTTAGGAAACCTTATGATGGAGATCTCTGAGTGCTTTTATTTCATCGTGATCCACCCTTAAACTTGCCCGCTGACTTTGTAACAATTGTACGGTTTCCACCGTCAAGCCTTCTTCGCTATTTAACGCCTCTTTATAGGCCTTCAATGCTGCATCGTCCCCATACTCGCAGAGTTCCAATGTTGATTTACGGTCATCAACCGCAAATGCCGACTTGATATCCATCCACGTTCGGTGTAGTTTACCAGAAGCGGTAGTACCTTCCGCAACTTCGCCGCCGAGCGTCAATATATGTTGGGATAAATCTTTGATATGACTTCTACTGTTCGAAATCATTTTAGAAAATATCTGAATCAGGTCCACATCCGTAGAATCTACCGATTCGGTTGCTTTTTCATATCCCCGTATACGATCATGGTTGATTTCAACCAGATCGTTCAAATTATTGATTATTTCTTCTATTTGTATCATGCTATTATTGTTGGTTTTTTTTAAATAATTTAGTTAAAGAGTATTTTACAATAACCAGTCCATTTTTAATTATTAAGATAATTTTTTAATGTTTTTATTACATAAGCATGTTTTTTAGTAATTGAGGCAGTTAATTCTTCTCGGTATTAATTTGGTCGTAAATTTTCAGGTCGCCTTTTGCCTTTACATTTACTCCAACAACCGCCTACTAGGTTTTAAAATATACTTGTAAGTTTATTTTTTAGGTGTTTTACTTAAATTATGATTAATTTTTTATCCTTTTTTTTTTAATACGGTTTTTGTTGCTAAATTTCACCATCAAATCCGAAGGGGGAAATTCAACCCCACGCTTATCCAATTTACCCAGAATTTCTCGACGACTCGATCTAATTCGATTCACCCGTTTGTTCAAACCACTAACTTCTTAATACCATTATGCATACACGTCGAAGGGATTTTATAAAAAAAATTACAGTAGCCGCAGTAGGGACGGGATTGATGGCAGGCGGACCTGCTGCCGTAGCAAGTTCGGCCACCAACTTTCACATTTTTTCCAGGGTAAAACTTCCCAAAGTAAAAGTTTCCCCATCACGGGTTATCAAAGAGACCGTTGGGCTGAGGCCTTTCCGAAAAACAGGTCCTAGAATTGAAAAACAGGAACTAGGCAGTAAAACGATTGTTCATAATTATGGTCATGGGGGCTCTGGATGGTCGCTTTCCTGGGGTACTGCCTTGATAGCTTCGGAATTTGTGGACCAGACCCAGGAGAGAAAAATTGGGTTAATGGGTTGCGGCGTAGTTGGATTGGCTACCGCAAGAACGCTCCAACAAAAGGGGTATGACGTAACCATTTATACCAAAGACTCCTACCCAAATATTACCTCGGCGATGGCAACCGGAACTTGGTCTCCCACCTCCAGGTTGATCCTGCCTCAGCATGTGACCCCTGAGTTTGCCGCCATGTACCAAAAAGCATGTACCCACTCTTATCGGACTTTTCAGCGCCTCCTGGGAATCAACCAAGTGGTGGACTGGATAGACAGCTACAGCATCCGGCTGGGGGAACAGCGGCGAAGCGACTACTCCGACGAACTTAGAGGCATGCTGGAAACGCCAGAGGTCAGTTTTTATCCAGAAAGCATGACGCTCAGGAGAAGGGAAAATCCGTTCAAGTTTGACCAGGTAAGTAAAAGCCCCACCACCATCTTCAACATTCCCTCTTACCTAAAATTGCTGAAGGATGATTTTCTGCTTGCTGGAGGAAAGATCGAATTTAGAGATTTCAAAAAGCCGGAAGATATCGACGCCTTACCGCAAAAGTGCGTTGTAAACTGTACGGGACTCGGATCGCAGGAGATTTTTGGTGACAATGACCTGATGCCTGTTTCGGGGCAATTGTGTTTCCTGATTCCCCAGCCTGAGCTTACTTACAGAGCCAGTATGGGTGGCGTATACTTTATACCCCGTAGAGACGGTGTCATGCTCGGAGGAAATGGAATAGACGGAAATTGGGACACCACACCAGATCCGGGAGTCAAAGAAAAATATTTGGCTGGAGTGGAAGAAATGATGAAAAATTTAAGGAGTTAATT
>JBBQXZ010000429.1:0-3489 GCA_038209145.1 Cytophagales bacterium
AAATAGGAGGATAGGGTATTTCTTGCCGCCCCGCCAGTATTGGAAGCCCGGACAGTTGCTCCAGCATCCAATTCATAAATCTCATTGTTGGGAAATTCATCCCTAAAACCGCCCAAATATTTTGAGCCAAAAGCTTGGGCCTGCCTGCCAAGGAGGACCTGAACGGAATGGTTGTCAAACGTTTTATTATACTCCAGAAAGGCTTGCAACGTCAGTGCAGAACTTTGGTTCCAAGCTTCCCTAAGGCTGTTCCTTTGGATGGCATAAGATGGAGTTATGGGGTACTTGGCAATAAAGGTTTTGGATTCCGACAGATTCTGGGTATAACCTGCCTGCCCCGTAATTTTCAGATCATCGGTAATTTTCCAGATCAGACTCCCGTTACTGTAGATGCTGGTAAGTTCTCCGCTTACGAATGATTGGCTATTTAAATCGGCTTCAGGATGAAGGGTTTCATTTCTGCCATAAAAACCATCTTGAGTAAATCCCGGAATGGCATTGGCATTTCGCATGGCACCTGCGATGATATTGCCTATACCACCATTTCCATATGGAGCGGACGGTTCATTGGTACTGTTTTTATTCCCGGCCAATTTGACACTTACGCTCAATCTATCGCTCAACTTGCTATCCAGGTTTAGCCGTATATTAATTCGGTCCGCATTATTTTTTTTAATTATCCCCTGTTGGTCGTAATACCCAAGAGAAAACATGTACTGCGTTTCTGCCGTACCCCCACTTACGGATAGGTCATGTTTTGTTTCCATACCCCGCCCTGAACCGAACAGGTAACCGATATGGTCAAAATTGGGATAGGCGGGGTCATTTCCCGATCGGAACAATTCGATTTCCTCGTCGGTATACCTTCTCTGCTGGCCTAAGTTCCGATTGTTTTCGTTTACCGCTATCCCATACTCCCAAGAATTCAACATCTCAGGGATCATAGTGGGTGACTGGTTGCTCACATATGCATTGTATCTAAATACAGGTGTCCCTGATTTACCTTTTTTTGTTGTAATCAGTATAACACCATTAGCTGCTTTCGATCCAAAAATCGCAGCTGAGGCAGCATCTTTTAGGACAGAAACGCTTTCAATATCATTGGGGTCAACATCATCCAATGAAGCCTCTATCATATCCACAAGAACCAATGGGCTATTGCCAGCCGAACTAAAAGTACCCTGTCCTCTTATTAACAGGGATGCACTGTTTTTGCCGGGATTACCGGAACCCTGCCGCACAGATATCCCGCTCATTTGCCCCTGTAATGCCATGGATGCTTTGGGTACTGTTCTTTTCTCCAAGGCTTCGCTGTTCACCGAAGCAACAGAGCCGGTTAAATTAACCCTTTTCCTAGTACCAAATCCGACAACAACTACCTCATCCAGACCCAACTCTTCTTCCGACATTATGAGGTTGATAACCGTCCTTTCATTCACGGCGATTTCCTGTGAAGCATAGCCAATGGATGAAAATATTAAAATATTTTGCCCGGTTGGTGTTTCGATGGCAAAGTTACCTTCGACATCAGATACAGTACCTATTGCAGTACCTTTGACCAGGATACTGACACCGGGAATTCCCAAGCCATCTGTGGCAGAGGTTATTTTTCCGGTTACATTAATAAATAAGGGGGTATCCCTTTCTATTCTTACCGACAAGGATTCGGTAAATTCTTCCGGAACGGACCTTGGCTTTTCCGGTTCCATTTCATTGGCTAAGCTAGATTCCGCAAAAAATAATGCCCCCAAAATAACCAAGTACTGATACTTTGCTATTCCTTTAAGTAGTTTGTAATAAGATTTTTTCATACTTTTATGGTTGTGTATTAGAATTAATTCTATTTTCATTTCACATCTTTCTAAGTCAGATTCTGAATCCTGTTGCTTAGAAACTTTACTGGAAGTCGGAGATAATTACGAGTTATCTCCGGCTTTTTTTGGCAATTAACTTTTCATTAGATTGATTCTGGTTTTTTAGCTCTATCCATTTTTTGGTTGATTTGTTTTAAAATTATTATATATCAAAATTATCTGATCCCTTTCTATTAATCCTATATTTTTTTACCTGACTCACATACTTTCTTTCAGGAATTTCAAAAAATTTAAAATTATTTCTGTAATGAACTATTAAATCCATTATATCTTATAGTACAGCGTTTGATTCTAAAATTTACCAATCTGGTTAGTTTGACCAATTTCGTGTTCGATAGCGGATTTTTTGGAAAAGCTATAAACCAGTAGGTAAGAGATCATATCTATGATAAAATCTCTAAATGGCGAGCATCTGGAATGTTCGATTTAGCAAATGGTTTTCAGTTCTTCCTTGACGGGTATAATCACAGATCATTTCCTGATCAGAATCCTGTCCTTTAGTTTGATGAGGGTTTCCTTCAAGATGTTTCTGATAACTATGATCAGGAGGTGTCCATCCACAAACAATAATTTCGGTAAACTCTTTGAAATTTATTCTGATGCGCATTTACAAAATTCTTGATTTTAAAAAGTTCTTATCAACCACGTTGCACTAGGTCATGACATAGATTAGAAGCTCCTCTTTATCATTGATGATAAGATGGAGTTTGAATCCGAAAAGGGTGCCCATGGTAGATTTGCTTACCTTGACGATTCCTGTAAACACACCGTAACCATTAGCAATTTGAGGTTCAAGAACCTCTGGGTTGTTTATTTGAAACATATCGGGAAATCTAAAGAATCTCTATAAATGTGTTTGAAAGAATCCCACTGGACCCATCCTCTACAAAGATAAAAAAAAGACAGACAAAGGAAACTCCCCTGTCTGTCGAAGATATAGGTATAGGTAAACTATCCGTCAAAACTGAATTACGGTTCCCGCAATGTGTCGTGTCTGGTTTTCTTTATTGAAATAATAGGTGACTAACGCATGCTTTTCATCCAAAACTACCGCCCAGGGGTAGCCGATATCGGTGCTTCCTCCATCCTCACGCAGGACGATCTCCTCGGCAGTCTCAAAATCGGTACATTCTGCGTTCAGAATCCTTGCCCGAATTCCATACGGTTGGTGCCTGTATCCGTAAACCAGCAATACCCGGTTGTCAGGCAAGCGGAGTGCCTGTAAGGGATGTCCCTTAAAACCCATGGATTGCCAGGGTCCAAAGCTCTTACCACCATCGGTTGATCGGACGATAACGGCTTGGTCATCGTATTTTCTGGTACGGATGAAAGCTACAACGTCCCCTTTTGGAGTTTCATAAACCGACGCTTCATTAAAAACAACCTCGTTGTCCACGGCTACAGGACTGGAATACTCCCAAGTCAGCCCTTTGTCGTTAGAAATCAGCAAGTGATTTGAAGTTTTGCTAGAAGACTGCTGATCCATGGAAGCTACTACCCAAAATACCCTACCGTCTTTTCCTTCATACAATGCTCCCCGATTATAGGCCGGTAACGGATCTCCGGTTGGCGTAAAATTTATTTCTGGTTGGATATGTGGTGGGTAATAAGGACC
>JBBQXZ010000430.1:0-3476 GCA_038209145.1 Cytophagales bacterium
ACCACCTCCCTGAGGTTTAAAGTCCTTACCGGCATAGCCTGTGTGTTTGGACTGACGGTACCCGTTTTGGGAGCCAACCCCATTTTGGCCCAGATCATGACACAGGTGGCGGCCGTCTTTATATTGCCAGTAGTCATCGGGTGTATTTTCTACCTTATTAATAGGCGGGAATTGATGGGAGAGCACAATGCAGGGCTACTTCTGAACATAGGTTTGTTGGCAGCTTTGCTTTTTTCAATCATCATTTCCTATACCGGGTTTTTGGCTTTGAAGGAGATGCTTTGATAGATTCCTATAGGCTGATAATTGCGGCATGAGAAAAAAAGCCCCTTTTAAATTAATAAATCTAAAAAGAAATTGACCATTTGAAATGTTGTGATTCATCGAGTTAATTGAAATTATTCAAAAAATAGGTTGATTTCTGTAAAAAATTATTTTTCTCAATGACTTATAACTTTCAAAAAAAAAATTTATGGGTAGGGGTTTAAATATCAAAAATTAATTTAAATGGATGGTCCCATTGCTTTGAATTTAAAATCTTCGTAATATTCGATCAATTATCACCTCCTATTCCCAAAGTAAAGGCCTACTAACCTAAACTTCTTTCATATATTAGAGCTTGAAGCTTACCATATAAGCTATTTATGGCTTTGCATAAAGAAAATGATACAATTTTCAATGTTAAATGGAAAAAGACAGAATAATTATATGAGCGAAGAAATGGTAAAGTTCTATTAAAGGAATTCAGCAAAACAATTAAACTTTTGGTAGAAGTATAAACTACCGGTAACAATTTAAATTTAATCAATAACTAAATTATGAAAAAAAGTCTACTTGCTTTTCTTCTGCTGTTATTTACCGGCGTTTTCGCCATGGCACAGGAGAGAACAGTCACGGGAACAGTGACTGATTCGGATGCTAGTGCGCCTCTTCCCGGCGTAAGCATATTGGTAAAAGGTACCAGTACCGGTACGATAACGGATATCGACGGTCAGTATAGTATCCCTGTGCCGGCGGCTAGTACCACCTTGGTTTTCTCCTACTTGGGATATGGAAAACAAGAAATGGTCATTGGCAATTCAAACACCCTGAATGTTTCCCTTAAGGCAGAAACGTCTGCTTTATCCGAAGTCGTTGTAACGGCTTTTGGATTGGAAAGGGAAAAGAAATCTTTGACTTACACAACTCAGGAAGTAGCACCTAGAGAGTTGACAGAAGCGCGGGAAATGAACGTGATGAATTCCCTTTCCGGTAAAGTTGCGGGTTTGTCAGTAAATCGGGGAGGTTCCGGTGTTGGCTCTGCAACTCGTGTTATTTTGCGTGGTAATAGGTCCATTAGCGGAGATTCTCAACCCTTGTATATTGTAGACGGTGTACCCGCCAGGGGAATTGAAAACCTAAACCCAGACGATATTGAAAGTATCAACGTGTTGAAAGGTCCTAACGCAGCGGCACTCTATGGTAGTCGGGCAAACAACGGTGCGATTGTGGTTAATACCAAAAGAGGTAAGCAGGGATTTAATGTTAGTTTGAATACTTCTTACATGTTTGATGAACCACTGCTTTTGACAAACTACCAAGATGTGTATGGTCAGGGAAGTGGTGGGAATTATTCACCGGCATCCGAATTCTCATGGGGTCCCCGAATGGAGGGACAGCCGGTGGCGCAATGGTCCATGGCTGGACGAGATCCAGCAAATCCAAATCCAACTTATCCCTTTTCTCCCCAGCCAAATAATGTCCGGGATTTCTTCCAGACAGGTCATACCATGGCCACAACATTGGCCGTTAGCGGTGGAACAGAAAAAAGCCAAACCTATTTCTCCTACACATATTCTGATGCTGCTGGGGTTGTGCCGGATAATGAATTAAAACGACATAGCCTTAACCTGCGTTTGACTAATAAGTTGGCAGACAATTTGACCTTGGACTCTAAGATCAATTATATCCAACAGGACATTTCCCAATCCTTGCCAGAGGATGAAAATTATGCCAACCCAGGTAGACATATTTACAGGTTACCCAGAAATATCCGGACAGAGGATATTTCACAATTTGAATATGTGAATTCAGCTGGACTGTTGAGGCAGAATTATTTCAATCCAGGTTCTAATGGAGGTGCCAATCCGTATTGGGCAAATAATCGAAATCTTCGAACCAACACTTCCGATCGACTGATTGCTTTTACCTCTTTAAATTATAAATTAGCTGAAGGGTTGACTATTTTGGCACGAGCAGCAATGGATCGTTCATTTGGAGGCAGCACAAATACGGAGTACAATGACTCTTACATTATCGCACAAAACGGACGTTTTTCAGTAGGTAAGTCAGAAGCCATGGAGATTAATACCGACTTCTTGATTTCCTATGAAAAGTCACTTAGTGAAGATTGGTTATTTAATATAAATGTTGGAGGAAACGCTAGAAAAGACAGAAATTCTGGGTTGAGTTCTAGTACAGGCAATCAGCTTATAGTTCCTAATTTCTTTGCCTTGGGAAATACGCAACAAGTAACTTCATCGTATAACGTAGGAGGTCCAAGAGATGTCAATTCGCTTTATGCTTTTGGGCAGTTTTCTTGGAAAAATGCCATATTCTTGGATATAACGGCAAGAAATGATTGGAGTTCTACCTTGCCTAAAGACAATTGGTCTTTCTTTTATCCATCCGTAGGCTTAAATGCAGTTATTTCTGACCTGATTGAAGTACCATCTTGGTTGACTTTTGCCAAAGTTAGGGGATCTTTTGCCGAAGTGGGTAACGATACGAGTCCTTTCCAATTACAGCGTCAGGCGGCTTTTGCAGCTGGGGGAAATAATGGATATCTTTCGTTGAGTACAACGTTGCCGAATGCAAACTTGCTTCCTGAGACCACCAGATCCATCGAAATAGGAGCTGATTTGAGATTTGTGGATAATAAAGTTGGTTTCGATTTCACTTACTACAAAACGAATTCCTTTGATCAATTATTTACTGTGGGACTTCCTGTTGGTTCAGGAGCTTCTCAGTTTTTCACCAATGGTGGTAATGTTCAAAACGAAGGTATCGAAGCTGTAATCACGCTAACACCTGTCCGTAGAGCTGATTTTGAATGGACGATTACTTCCAATTTTGCCAGAAATATTTCGTTGGTAAAAGAAATAAACGATGAACGTCCAAGTGTTGAAATTGGTGGTTCCTTCTTAACACGTTTTAGAATTGAGGAGGGTTCCCAGTTTGGGGAGGTATATTCCAGAGGATATCTTAGAGACGATCAAGGTAGGGTAATTATAGGGGCAAACGGTATTCCAAGAACTACTCCTGGATTTACTGTACGTGTTGCGAATTATAATCCTATCTGGTTGGGTGGCATTCAAAACTCGTTTAACTATAAAAACTTCAGGGCAAATTTCACGATTGATTTTCGACAGGGAGGAAGCATTACTTCCTTTACCAATGCCATCATTTACGCGGATGGGTTGACAGAAGAGACCTTG
>JBBQXZ010000431.1:0-3457 GCA_038209145.1 Cytophagales bacterium
CTGACAAAACTTGTACTTTTAAATTCTCTGTTGAATGCAGTTGGAATCGTGCTATTTTATCCATTTTTAAGTGTCTTGGAAAAAGGATTGCGAAGAAGATTTCGAAAAAATGAACCTGTAGGGGAATCCACCTATGTCAAAAATGTAGGCACGGAGATTCCTTCCGTTGCTGTTTTGGCCCTGGAAAAGGAGCTGGAACTGGTTTTTAGGAAGACAGTTTTATTCATCAACAAAATGTTTCTTTCCTCGCCGCCTGGTGGTGAAAATTTATCTGTTTGGAAAAAAATCATTTACCAACCGCAAGATATGCTGGCTGATTATAGTCATTTGAAGTTGCTTGAGGACGAACTGACTTCATTTGGAATTTTCCTTCAGGAAAAAAACCTCACACCGGAAGATGCAGAGAAACTAACTTACCTGATGCATTCCCTTCGGGAAATGATATACGGGGCAAAAGATTTCAAGGATATCGCTCACAATATCAAGGAGATGCAGGAATCGGAAGAGTTGTTGGTTTTGGAAATGTTGGATCAGTTAAGAGGTCAGGCAATTGATCAGCTGTTCTTTCAGGAAAATTTGATTAGCAATGATCCTTCCCTGGTTGATCAAGGTGAGCGATCAAGGTCTTTTTCCAGTAACTATGAGGAAATGATCCTTTCGCTTTATCACAATTTAAAATTTTAAAAATCGGATGTGCCTATTTCCACCCTCACCAATGTCATCAAACAGGTAGTTTCGGGGTTGGGACACCTGGGGGAGGCAGTAACTTACTTAAAAATGGAATCGGTCAACGCCGAAACTGAAAAGACCCTAAGCGTTTAATTCCGTCTGGGGCCTCTATACATTCATCCGAATTTCACACTGAGTACGGGAATCTCTGTTTTGAACAAAATCGTTTCAGTCGCTCCGATCTGATAGCTGGAATAGGCGAACCTGACATTGGAAGCAATCCCGATTAACCCTGAATGCTGACTTTCGGCAAAGGCAATGATACCTTTTTCGGCTTCATCATGGCTAAAGACATGCTTATGAATTACCATGTCTTCCTGTCCGGCAGCATAAGCTTTCATCAGTGATTCTGCTTTCACGCTGTCAACAAATTTCGAGGGAGTGTTGATGTATAGAAAATGGATGGAAGCCCCTACCATCTTGATCAGTGGCTTCATGCGGATGAAGGCAGGTTTACTGTCTTCATTGAAGAGGGAAGCGAAGACCATTTTTTTGATGGCCCTTCCATCGATCAACTTTTTCACCGCCAGTACCGGACAGTCTGCGTGGCGAAGCACCTGCTGCATGGTAGAACCGATGAATTTACCCTGTTCATACCCAAGTCCATAGGCACCAATGACAATAAGATCCGCAGACTGTTCTTTGGCCACCTCCAAGATACACTGGGATGGCACTCCGATCTTGACTACGGCTTCAACTGGATTATGGGGCAATTTATGGGTGCTGATAAAGGATTTTAATTTATCCCTTGATTCCGCCTCCGTATCCAACACATCCTGGTGCTTGTTTTTTTCTTTTTCTGGCAGGTTTTTCCAATCCAAACTTGTGCTGACTACATTTATGCAGGTAATGGTGGCATCTCCTTTTGCAGCCAACTTTGCGGCACTGAGGAAGGCTACTTCTGAATAGGGAGAAAAATCCACGGGAACAACGATACGCTTCATAGCTATTGGGGTTTTGAGTTTGATGGGATAGACTTACACAATTCCTCTTTAGGTTTGAATAAGATTTCATACCTTGAGATAAAGTTTTGATAAATATCCAATTCTTTATAGTGTCAAAGAAACAAAATTTCCACTGCTATTCGCATGACAAAAATCATTCAAAAACTTGATTGTTATCCTTATCTAAAAAAATCAGCTCAAAAATCGTTTTGGGTTATCGGCGGAGTCTCTTTTGTATGGTAAAGGCCTTAGCCGGATTTTCCACCATTATTTGGCGACATTCTTCTTGCGTGAAGCCGTTTGATAATAATAGGGGAATGAACTTTTCCCCAATGGTGGTAAATGGCCTGAACTCCCCGCCCTTTTCTTCCCGGGGACTATACCAGCCAGCATCGTGGGAAATCAGCACCCTGTGAAGCAGTTTATTCGATTTGAGGTGAAGGATGAAACCAAGGTATTCATTCAAATTCTGATCTGAAATACCGTCCAAACTTACCCAAGCACCTTTTTCTGCGGCAGCGACATGCTGACTTATGTCTTTTTCAGCTTGGGCATGAACCCAAATAAATGCATCCGGGGCTACTCCTTCCTTTTCAAGCAACTCAAGCTGTTGAAAAGCAGCCAACGATGGACCGGTATGGGATGCAATCGTTAGACCCGTTTTGCTATGGGTCATGGCCGCTGCCTTTACCAACTTTTGGTGGATTGGGGATAAACTACCACTATTGACCCCTATTTTGATGAAGCCGGGCTTGACACCGGTTCCGTCTATGCCTTGTTCCCATTCAGCGATCCACCTGGATGCGAGTTCCTCCGCAGTTTCCTCAAAGGCATGCGCCGGCAAGAATTTGTTGTCCACGGCACCGTAGTAGCCTGTATTGGTAATCAGGTGCAGGCCGCTTTTTTGTGAAAGCGCCACCAACAGAGGAATATCCCTTCCGAGGTATGCAGGGGTGCATTCTACCAGCGTATTGGTTCCCAAGGCTTTCAGCTGTTCCAGAAAAGGTAAGACTACATCTGTTACCTCGTTTTTATTCCAGGAGGTTGGATCATATTGATCTGCCCCTATAAAGTCCACCAACAGGTGCTCATGAATGAGCGTGGAACCCATTTGTTCGGATAAAATGGGGCCTTCTACTGTCATAATCATCGGGCTTTCCTGCGCCATCAGGGAGGAAGAAACCAAAGAAACAATCCAAATGGATATACACCGATAGTTCATTTTTTCTCTATTTTTATTTTGGCCACATATTGGCAGCCATGGCTGCACCGATAATACCTGCTTTGTTTCTTTTTTCAGCTACAATCAAAGGGACATCAACAGTGATTTGATTTTCGAAAAGATCCAATTTTTTACTGGCTCCCCCTCCTATAATAAACAGGTCCGGAGACATGATCCTATTGGTATGTTTGAGGAATTTATTGAACCGTTTGCCCCAGACTTTGTAGCTGAGGTTTTCTTTTTGCCGGGCGGAGTCTGAAGCAAAAAATTCGATAACTTCACCGTTTTTATAAAATACGCGTCCCAGTTCAAAATTGGGAATCAGTTTACCGTCGAAAAAAACGCCAGTGCCCAATCCTGTACCAATAGTTATTGTTATTACCAATCCCATTTTACCTATTCCCGCTCCAAAAGTCATCTCAGCCAACCCGGCGGCGTCTGCGTCATTGATCACGGTCACGGGAAGGCCTGTTTTCTCTTCAAAAAGATTGTCCACTTGGGTGCCTACCCAACTTTTATGGATGTTACTTTTCGTGACTGACATTCCGTTTTTGACAACCGT
>JBBQXZ010000432.1:0-3450 GCA_038209145.1 Cytophagales bacterium
CTCTGTAGTGCGTTACAAGCGGGTCACTAACTTATCTAAATTTTTATCAGCCTCTTCCTTTGAAGATGCTATGGATTCTAGGAGAACTTTTAATTCCGGTTTTTCATCTGCATGGCGTTTTAGTCCTTTCGTAAGTCCATCAAGACTTGCCGATTGCCAAGATTTGGCATGTGGAAGGCTTGGTTGGTTCAGAATAGCAACAAATTTCTCCATCTCTGCTTTATCACCTTTTGCCCCTACAATGTGGGCAAATTCCTGGATGAACTCTTTTTGCCAAGAACCATCCGAGGCAAAGAAATCGCCATGTTGTTGCAATGCTGACAATAAACGAACATCTGCGCCTAGGCTTGAACTCAATATAGCCATCCGAAACCATTTGTCTTCCCCACGTAGGCTAAGCTGTTCACTTAGTGTAGTAATGGTTGCTTCATCGGCATACTTGCCTAAGCTTAGGATTGCCTGCATGGCAATTATTGGATTACTGTCTTTTGTTAGGTTCACCAATTCCTGCTTAAATTCAATATGCGGTTCAGCCAATTGGATGGCGTGTTTTTTTACTTCCGCATGGCTGTCGTTTAGGGCTTTTTGAATCACCGAAACTGACAATTGATCCATACCGGCCAGTACATAAATGGCATGAAGCCTGGCCCTGGGATCGGAATGGGTTGTGGCCATTTTTTCAACAGCGGGAGTAATAGTCTTATCGGGCTTTTCCAATAGCAACCGTTGCGCATTTAGCCTGTACCAACCGTTTGGATGTGAGAGAAATTCCACGAGCTCGGAAGCCGTTTTCGAGAAGAGGTCTACAGCCGCACTTCTACGGGAAGTTTCATTCTTTGGTCTTATCCGATAGATTCTGCCGAGATTTTCACCGTTAGCGAAGTCCATATCTTCCTTCAAATCGTCAGGTATAGATACTGGAGTCTCAATATGTTGTCGGTAGAAATCTACCACATAGAGATATCCGTCAGGTCCTACCGTAAAATTTGAAGGTCTAAACCAGGGATCTGTTGATGCCAGAAACTCACGATCCTGCTCCTCAGGGGCTCGGGTGGCAACAAATACAGGTTTTTTGGCATCTCTTACCAATACATCCCGATGAATCAGGTTGCCTGCCACATCTCCCGTAAAAACATGGCCATAAAAAGCTTCTGGGAATGCATCACCGTTGTAAACCGTACCACCTGATGCACCGGAAAAGTGTTTGTCGGCATATTCTACCCGATCCAGTTTTTGTTCCTGATATTGGATATTTCTTCTACTCGTCCGCTCCGCGCGCCAGTAGGGGGGTGGAGTTAGCTGGTACGTGGCCAAATCATGGTCGGAAATATTGGTGTTTACATTCAGGGAAGACTGGTTTGGGTTTCTTTCCAGATACCTCCTCGGAATTACTGTCTGCTGGATATGAAGCGTGTTTTGAGTAAAAAATTTATTGTTCCAGTCATCCAACGTATGCCCAAACTGTGCCGTCCCGCTTTCAAGTTCAAACTGATCTGTATCCAACCGGAATCTGAAATCTGCACCGCCCATGTCCAGTTTACCAGCTTCCGGTTTTCTGGAATAGGTTACCTCTCCAGCCTGTCCGTTGTTTGCCGCATAGATCCAGTTGTCGATTCCAAAGCGCAAATTGGTAATCTGGGCTTCTGAATTGTTTTCAAAAAACCCCTCAAACAGCACTTCCTTTATGTCCGCTTTATTGTCCCCGTTGGTATCTTTGAGGTAATAGATGTGGGGAGCAGAGGTGACAATCAATCCACCTTTCCAAGGTTGCATACTGGTAGCATCCGGTAAGCCTTCGGCAAAAATCACGGATTCATCTACCCTGCCATCACCGTCAGTATCCTGCAGCAGCCGGATTCTTCCCCTGCCTTTCCCATGCTCAGGCTTATAGGGATAATCAGGCATTTCAACAACAAAGGCCCTGCCTTGTTCATCAAAAACCATGTCAACAGGGTCTAATACATGTGGTTCTGATGCAAATACCTCTATCATGAAGTCCTCATGTAAATCAAAGGACTCGATTGAAGCTTCTGGGCTTAGCGGTTCTGCGTACCTATTTTCAGAGCAGGCTGAAATCAACAGGATAATTAGGAGAAAGGAGTGGTGATGGGAATACATATGAAGTGAATTTGTTCTATAAAACTAACTTAAATAATATATAATGGTTTTGACCATTATTAAATAACATAGTAATAATAACCATTATAGCTCTGGATTAGTTGCCGAGGAAAATTCCAGATGCAAATCCAGGAAGGAATATGCTTCTTTTCGTGTTTCCACTGGAAAATCATGACCCGCTTCGGGGTATCGGACTTGCAGATTTTCAGGCACACCAAGAAAGTTATATACTGGTTTTATTGATTCGATGCCGGCCTTTACCCCATTTACATCAAAATTGGCATCTCCCGAAGGAGAATTTGAAAATACCGCCCGTGGTGCTATACTGGCAATAATTTCCGGGAAATCAAAAGGAAGATTTTTGTCAGGCATGAAATTCTTGATGGCTGGCATGTAACGGTCCTGTGCCCAGGGACCCAGTCGGCCCCCGTAGCGCTTGGTTGCATCTTCTCCGATGTTGTAATAGGCAAAGGGTGTCCATCCACAGCTGCTGACCACCACCTTCAGTCGGTCATCAAAGGCTGCGACAAACAGGGCATTGTGTCCTCCCAATGAGTGGCCGATCACACCGGTTCTATCCGCATCTACCATGGATAGATTTTGAAGAATATCCACACTGCGCATGTGATTCCAGATGCCTAACATCGTACCGGATTCAAATCCGTCGGCACTGAAATCATGGTCAATCAGGTCTCCAAAGCTTGGATAATCAGGAGCTATGACTACATATCCCCGTTCAGCCAGTTCACGGGCCACCGCGCGATTTTCCAAGGGAGTCTGCCCATCAACAATCTTTTTGCCAGGATCTCCCGTGCTGTGTAGCACAAGCATTCCAGGTGATTTCTTTCGGGTCATTTGGTGGGGGAGGTAAAGAAAGGCATATCCGGTGAAGTTCTTGAACGAATCAAAGGAAATGGTATACCGGGTGAAATTTTCCTCAATCAAGGAATCCAGATACGTGAGGATTGGAGCAGCTAAGTTTTCTCTGGAAGGAAGTTTGCCCATGATTTCCTGCATAGATTGCCTTATAGCGCCTTTTTTGGATTCCCAATCTGTCAGATTGGAGACTGACTTGGATTCGCTTTCCTCTTTGGTAATAGAAAGAAGTGGATGGTCAGGAAGCGGTCTTACTGGAGTATGGGAAAGCAATGCTTTGATAGTCGTCATCACCGCTTCTTCCGCCTCTGCGGTAACGGGACTGGTAATGATTTCATAACCACCTTCTTCATAGGCTTTGGCCGTTCCGATATAAAATGGTCCATAATCTCCATAAGCTGCCAAGTGAACAGAAAGCTCGGGATTAAATGACTTGGCGGCCAACTGATACTCGAC
>JBBQXZ010000433.1:0-3450 GCA_038209145.1 Cytophagales bacterium
GTGGAATACCGATATCGGTTAGTCAGGGGTTAAGCATGGAAACTCCATGACTAGCAAGACCTAGACTTTCCAAGGTCCGGTTATGGCGATTGTAATCCCCGGCTTTTGGATATTGACAAAAAAGGTTTTTCCCGAGGGTGAAAAAACACCCCCCGCCATTTCGGACTCAAAACCCACATTCTCCGCCAATTGGTAATATTCGCCCTTTGGTGTGATTCCCACCACAAATGGATGGCTGTCATCTTCACAAATAACCAAATCCCCCCAAGGTGCTATCGCCAAATTATCACAGCTTTTAAGGATTTCTTTATCATTGGGTTCTGCAAACAGTTCCAATTTTCCCGGGGATTTGATTTCCCCAGAAGTCCCTTCAAAATTACTGGGAATGTACCGGAAGATTTGTCCTGCGGCATTCTTCCCACCATTCGTGCAGGCAAAATAAAGTTCCCTATCCCCAAACCAAATACCTTCACCCCTGGCAAATACCGCCGCTCCTTTTTCAAATCCCTGCATTCTCAGGTCATCCTCGGGGGAATTTACGTTTTCCATATCGATCCAGGCCACATCCTGTGGCATCATTACCGGAAATGCCGGACCTTCCTGATCTTTCCAATTCCTGGTGTCCCTGCTTTTTTGTCCCAAAACTGCCAGGGCCTGCAATTTCCCTCCATTGATCAATTTACCCGGCGTGTTGGGAATATACCGATAAAATATCCCATCTCCACGGTCTTCGGTGAGGTAAACGATACCCGTGGAAGGGTCTACTGCCACAGCCTCATGGTTGAACCTCCCCATGGCTTTTATGGGTATTGGAGAAGCCAGGGAGATTCTTTCAGTGGCAGGCACTTCGAAAACATAGCCATGATCTTTTTCTGCCCTTCCCTCATACTCATCCACCTTGACTGTGGATTCCTCACACGTTATCCAAGAATTCCAAGGTGTAACTCCCCCGGCACAATTTCGGATTGTCCCTGCTAGGCTCAGAAATTGTTTTTCCAGTTCGCCTGTTTTTTCGTTATACACGAATGTGGTAGTACCTCCCAAGGAAGGAAGTTCTCCCTTTCCAAAGTCGTAAAATTGTTCGGGCTTAAGGTTAGAAAGCAAATCATTATGGGGCCCAAATCCGCCTTGTTCCAAAGCGTCCGGACTAAGTTCATGGTTCCGAACAACAATTGTACGGTTCTCTTTTCCTTTAAATGCGCCCATACCATCAGGTGCTCCTGGCAACAACAGACCGTCATCCATTTTATTCCCCTTAGTGGAAATAACTTTATAGGTGAACCCTTTCGGTAAATTTAAAATGCCCTTGGGGTCTTTTTGTAAGGGGCCATATCCAAGGGATGGCGGTGCCGCATTCACTAGAAGGGGGTTTACAAAGTGGTACAATCCCATAAAACCAATGGTGGCTATGCCTGAGGATTTTATAAATTCCCGTCTGGAAGAGGAAGATTCGATTTTTTTCATTTTAGAAGATAATGTTAAGTTTTATTGTTTAGGAGACCGCAATCCAGTGTTATAATACCCCAAATCCGCCTGCTTATTTAAAAAAAGTCGAAAAAGCGTCTGAATTAATATAATTGAGGCTTCTCCTTCTCGTTTTTTTCACTTAGTTAGATGATTCCATTCAGATAAGCAAGCAGAGATGAAAGTTACAAATTCAGTGGAAAACATCACACCCTTCAGGGGTTTTAATTATGTTTTAAGTCATTCAGGGATTCCGGCCTTTCGGATCTGATAGACAATCAGCAGGGAATAAGGGTAAATTCCTTCGGTTTTTTTTAGAGCGCTATTTTTATAAATCCAAATTTCTGAAAACATCCTCCACATCAAGAACGAAACCCGTGACGCAATGTGAGCTGACCACATCTCCGATAGTAAACAACCTGGAAGGAACACAACTTCCATCAGTCAGTGTATAGACCAACAAAGTCTGTTCATCTGGATGGATGATCCATTATTCCCGTACCCCGCTCTCTTCATAGACCTCGTACTTGTATTTGATGTCTTTTTTGTTGTTGCCCGGGGAAAGAATTTCCACAATCAGATCAGGCGCTCCGATACAGCCCGCTTGGTCCAGTTTGGACCTGTTACAAACCACACAGATATCCGGCTGGACCACGGTAAATATATCCTCATCCTTTTTCGATTTGACGTGGAGACGTACATCAAAAGGGGCAATAAATACCTTGCAAATTTTATTTTCCAAAAAGTTGTGTAGCCTGGTGAATACCCGACCTGACACCTCTTGGTGTTTTCTTCTTGGTGCGGCGGCAGCTTTAAATACCTTTCCTTTAATGATTTCCACCATTTCATCGATCTGCCAGGTCAGGTAATCCGCATAGGAATATTTCCCGTATGCTGTGAAGGGTTCTTTTGTTTTGTTTTTGGCCTTTCCGGTTTTCATTCAATGAATTTAATAAAAAAAGGCAGGATTTCAGACTCTGAAAAATTATTTTTCTTCACCCGTTATTCAAAGCCAAACAGCAGGTTGAGGATCAAAGCCATCATAGAATTGGCTGAAGCCCATTCTTACTGAATTCTTTTCAATGATTGATTGGGTCAGGCCAAATTTTTGAAAAAGGTTGAAAGAATCATTTTCATGAATAGCCTCCTGCTTTAGCTGGAGGAAATCAGGGAATTAACCAAATCCCTGGCTTTAGCCAAATCATTAATCCGGGATCTTCCCCAAATGGGAAGAAGCCAAAACCCCCTATGCTTTTAATGATCCGTTAGCGCTGATTTCTGCTCATAATGAATAGCCATTTACCAGGACTTTACTATAACTTTAATCGGTGGAACATGAGAATTACAAATTCCATTTGATAGTAAGGCATAGTTCCAAACGCCAAGACGGAAAGGCCCGATTTAGAGCGAAATAGGTGGCACTAATCAAACTGTAATATCCAGAATATACGTTTAGCAACACTTTCTGAAATAAAGGTTAGTGGTAGGCCATTAGATATGGCCAGTTTAAAATTGCTTTTCTAAAATATTCTGATTGATAGAAAGGTGTAATTGCAAATTACACCTAGACGGGTAACTACCTTAACGTTCGGATACTCCCTGATCATTTCCTGAAAAATCTGAAGCGTCACATGGGGCTCGGCATGAATGCCATCGTGACAATCGGTCACCTGCTGAGAATCGGGTCCGTATTTTTGGGAATAATAAGCCAGCACCCTGTCGGTGTAATTTTTAAACTCCCCGCCCAGGACTTCAAACGAAATAAAATCAGTAAAGGACAGTCCCCCAGTCATCAACCCGCCAATATGCGCATATTCTTCCACTAGAAGCACGGCATGCCCCATGCGTCCGGCATTGATAGCCGCCATAATTCCGGAAGGAGTGGCTCCATAAATGATGAGATCGAAGTCGGATGAAGAGTTACTTTTAATCGTGAAGCTAGAAATAAAAATAAAAGCAGCGATAAAATATAAGGAAAGAAGTCGG
>JBBQXZ010000434.1:0-3441 GCA_038209145.1 Cytophagales bacterium
ATAGGAATGATGACGTTTACCAGCTTTTTTGGTTTTTTTTTTAAAGGAAGTTATTCCCTGCATAACCAACTTTTTCTTAGAGATTATATCAATGAGGACAATATCAATGCAGTCAATGCCACCGTGGTAAAAATAATTTTATTCACCTTAATTGTGGAAGCAACGGCGGCTTTATTGATATTCCTCTTTGTGGATGCCAATTTGTTTGTGACCGTTGGTGATCAGCTATTTTTCTCCATCTTCCATGCCATTTCAGGATTTTGCAATGCGGGGTTTAGTACCCTAAGTGCCGGGCTTTATCAAGCTGGATTTAGAGATCTATATAACATGCAATTGGTGATTGCGGCTGCGATTATTTTGGGAGGAATTGGCTTTCCAGTAGTCGTGGGATATTATCGGTATTTGAGACATGTGGCTGTAGGCACCAAAAGGTTTATCACCGGCGAAGAAGACTACAGGCATGCCCCAAGAGTCGTCAACGTAAATATCAGGTTAATCACGTACACTACTTTCATCCTGATAGTTGTCGGATTCGTATCCTACCTGCTGTTTGAGCAGAATAATACCCTCAGCGGATTAAGTCCATATGGCAAATTTGTCACTGCCATTTTCGGGTCGGTGACACCCCGGACCGCGGGATTCAATACCGTGGATATGGAAGCGCTGGCCATGCCGACTATAATGATATTTCTGCTGCTGATGTGGATAGGAGCTTCGCCGGGGTCTACCGGAGGGGGTCTGAAGACAAGTACATTTGCGGTGGCAATATTGAATGCAATAAGTATTGCCAAAGGAAAGGATAGGTTGGAGGTGTTCAACAGGCAAATAGACAATCAAACGTTAAGAAAAGCCTTTGCTGTTATCCTATTGTCCTTTCTGATCATAGGATCGGGTGTATTTGGGGTCGTATTTCTCAATCCTGAAATAGCGCTTATAGCCGTTGTGTTTGAAATTTTCTCGGCCTTCTCTACTGTGGGGTTGAGCCTGGGTATTACAGGGGATTTATCCACAGGTAGCAAATTGATAGTGATTGTCATCATGTTTTTGGGAAGAGTTGGGACGCTTACCGTACTTGTGGCCTTTATCAAAAAAGCTAAAACACTCCGATATAAATACCCGGAAGAAAGTGTGTTTATTACCTAAGAATTCAGAAATCGAAAAATGGGAAGCTTATGAAATATATCATAGTTGGCTTGGGAAATTTTGGTGGCTACCTAGCCAAAAGGTTGACAGAATCAGGTCACGAAGTAATTGGCGTAGATTCGAAGGAGGAAAAAGTCGAAATGGTCAAGGATTCTATTACCCACGCCATTACGATGGATGCCACTGACATTCATGCCGTGAAGACCTTGCCCTTGGCAGACTGCCATGTGGTGATCATTGCCATTGGTGAGGATTTTGGTGCCTCCATCATGGTCACTGCCATTTTCAAACAGCTTAAGGTCAACCGTTTGATAAGCAGGTCAATCAATAACATTCACGAAACAGTCATCAAAGCCATCGGTGTAGATGAAATCATTCGTCCGGAGGAAGAGTCAGCAGAGCGGATGGCAAAACGCCTCCAGATGAAGGGGGTATTGGATTCATTTGATGTCTCCGATGACTATAACATCATCGAAGTCAAGGCACCCTCCAGGTATGTGGGGCTTACGATTGCTGAAACTAAGATCAGACAAGACCATCAAATCAATGTGCTTACCCTGATAAAGATGGAAGAAAAACTGAATATTTTTGGCATAAAATCCAAAACTAAAAAAGTCAGCGGCGTGGTGACTCCGGGGACGAAAATTGAAGCGGGAGACATACTGCTGTTGTTTGGACATACCAAGGATATACAGGACATCCTTAATTTTGACAATTAGGCATATATTTTCATTCTGACACAAGTCTCGGGCTCTCAGCCATCCAGCTGCGCACCACAGGATTTGCAGAATTTGGCGTCCAAGTCATGATTTTGAAGGGTACAGTTGTGGCAAATTTTGTGATGCCTAGCAGCTTCATTCCGGTTTTTTGCCGCGGTTAGCTCTGATGAGACAATGCCGGTAGGCACCGCTATGATCGCATAACCAAACAACATGATAATGGACGCAACAAACTGACCAAAATTCGATTGGGGCGCAATATCCCCGTAGCCTACCGTAGTCAGCGTCACGATGGCCCAATACATGGATTTGGGAATGGAAGAAAATCCGCTTTCTGGCCCTTCAATGATATACATAAACGATCCCATCACCAAAACAATTGTCAAAACAGATCCCAGGAAAATCTGAATCTTCAACCGACTCTGCTTGAGGGCACTCATCAGAATTTGAGCCTCATTGAGGTGTTCTGTCAGCTTTAAGATACGCAGAATACGCAGAAAACGCAAGGCGCGGACAACAGCAAGGTATTGACTCTGAAAGAAGAATAAGCTGAAATACGAGGGTAAAATGGCCAATAGATCCACCATTCCATAGAAACTAACGATATACCCCGTCTTCCTGCTACTCAACCAAATTCTTATCAAGTATTCAAGGGTAAACGCACCTGTAAAAAACCACTCAGCTGCATAAAATAAGGATCCAAATCGATCATGGTATTCGGAGACTGAATCCAATATGACCACCAACACACTGAGCAGGATCAGCACCAGAAGCAACACATCAAAGCGCTTGGAGGCCTTGTCATCGGACTCAAATACGATATGGGCCAATCGGGATTTCGACGGAAATAGAGACATAAGGAAGGTGTTTTCCCGAAATTAATCCCCATTCTGAAACTTTCCTAGAAAAGTCCCAGCCATCTTGTATACACCGGTACCTAATTGGAGAATCATGCTGACTCGGTCCACTTCAAAATTGTCAAATTTCTGGGAGATCCGGACAAATCATCGTTTTTTTTGCTATTCAAGAAGATAAAGAGGTGAATTACTTCTGCTACCTTCCTCGAAAACACATTTCCGGAGGTAGTAAGATGCAGATTCAAAATTGCTTCAAACCTTTTGATTACCTTATGCGGATCGCATTTCATTTCTTTGCCAAAAGTATCCTTGTTGATGGTTCCAATATAACTGAGGAATTTACAAATGCCGGCTATGCGTGGAACACCAAGTTTACCCAAGATTTCAAACTGCCGCTCGGTGTCAATTTCCAGCTGTTAGGCAACTATGATTCGCCTGAGATCGAAGCCCAGGGAAGGGGTCGGGCCCAATACTTCATGGACGCCAGCATCCGGCGGTCATTTCTTGCCAAGAAGGGAAATCTTTCCCTGAGCGTCAACGATATTTTCGATACCCCCAGATTTGCGGGCAATGCGTTGACCACTAGATTTTCCCAAGAATTTTACTCCAAACGAGAAACCCGCATTGTTTTAGTTTCCGCCCGATTCAATTTTTAAGCGAGGATTTAAGCGAGCAGTTATACCTCTTAAAAGCCACCCCTATTTTATAAAGATGTTTGATTA
>JBBQXZ010000435.1:0-3433 GCA_038209145.1 Cytophagales bacterium
GATTGTATTGTGAAAATGGATTGACCACGAAAGAGCGAAAGTTACCAATTTCGCCCGTGAGGCGAAAGTATTGCTGCTACTTTTTGGTGATTTGTTGAATGTTTGCTCCCTAGACAGAATAGTTAGGATGAATAACCCATCATTGGGTATAATTTTTTATCTTTGCGGCTTGAAAAAGAGAACTATTTCCAAACAAGATGAATAGAGAAGTACGCGTAAGATTTGCCCCGTCACCTACTGGAGCCTTGCATATAGGTGGAGTGAGAACTGCTTTATACAATTACCTTTTTGCCAAAAAGAACGGTGGTAAATTTCTGCTGCGAATCGAAGATACGGATCAGACGCGATTTGTACCCGGAGCTGAGGAATACATTAAGGATGCGCTGGATTGGTTGAATATAAGCCCAGACGAAAGTCCGTGGAATCCCGGTGACTGCGGTCCTTACCGTCAGTCGGAGCGCAAGGCCATGTACATGGATTATGCCTTGGACCTGTTGGAGAAAGGACATGCGTATTATGCCTTCGATACTTCTGAGGAGTTGGAAGCTATGCGGGAGCGGTTGACGGCTGCCAGGGTGGTTTCTCCCCAGTACAATTCCATTACGCGTACCCAGATGAAAAACTCACTGACTTTGCCTGCCGATGAGGTTGCGGCGAGATTGGCCTCAGGTGATCCCTATGTCATCCGGGTCAAAATCCCCCGTAAGGAAGAAGTTAGGCTACAGGATAAAGTAAGGGGGTGGGTGATGGTTCATTCCAGTACGTTAGATGACAAAGTCCTGATGAAATCCGACGGTATGCCGACGTACCACCTAGCCAATATCGTGGATGACCACCTGATGAGCATTACCCACGTGATTCGTGGTG
Organism: Cytophagales bacterium; assembly: GCA_038209145.1. Taxonomy (GTDB): domain Bacteria; phylum Bacteroidota; class Bacteroidia; order Cytophagales; family Cyclobacteriaceae; genus Lunatibacter. The sequence goes on from JBBQXZ010000435.1 coordinate 868, forward strand.
AAGAGTGGCTGCCTTCCGCACCGCTTCACGTGTTACTTTATCGCTTTTTTGGTTGGGAAGATACCATGCCGGAATTTGCCCATTTGCCGCTTTTGATGAAACCTGATGGAAACGGTAAACTCTCCAAGCGCGATGCGGAGAAACATGGCTTTCCACTCTTTCCGTTAACCTGGCAAGATCCCGTAAGTGGACAGGTTGCTGACGGATTTAGGGAAGAAGGGTATTTGCCCGACGCCTTTTTGAATTTCCTGGCCTTTTTGGGATGGAACCCAGGCGATCACAGGGAGTTGTTTACCTTGGGAGAATTGGTGGAGGCTTTTTCCATTGAGCGGATTGGCAAGTCCGGTACCAAATTTGATATCAACAAAGCTAAATGGTATAACGAACAGTACCTAAGGCGAAAAACAGACTCCGAATTGGCAGCATACCTTTCTGAGGGCATGGAATCGGAAGGCATACATATCCCTGCGGAAAAGGCAGAGAAAATTGCTGGACTTATGAAAGAACGGGCAACTTTCCCCGCAGACTTGTGGAAAGAAGGTAAATTTATGGTCATCGCCCCCGCAACCTTTGATCAGGAAATTGCCGACAAACGCTGGAATGAAGATGCCGTGAAGGTCTTGACTGGTTTTAAGGATAATCTTGAAAATCTGGAAGGGGATTTGCTAGCCGCTCAAGCAAAGGAACTGCTCCACCAGGCAGGGGATACCGCAAAAGTGAAGCTCGGCAAAATAATGCAGGCAGTAAGATTGGCCATCACCGGCACAGGTGCAGGTCCGGATTTAATGGAAGTATTTGAGATTTTAGGTAAGCAAGAATTAATCAAAAGGATTACTTTTGCGTTAAATACATTGGATGTCAAGGGGTAGAAAATTTGCTTCACCCCTTGCGATTACAACATGGAGGACAATATGACTAAGAAATCAAAAAAAGAAGACACACCACGGGTCAATCCTGAACTGGAAGGTTTCAAAATGAACATCAATTCATTTGGAGAAATTTCAAGCTCGTATTCGATTGATAAGATCAATGAGTTTCTCAATAAAAATGTAGATGACAAAAAATTGAGAGACCGGGATAATTTGGAAGAAACAAAAGAAAAAGAATAGCCGCTTCACGCGGTTATTCTTTTTAGTATTTTCTTATCCGGTATGCGAATGAAAGCAATGAAACTTGTAGGTTTGATAGCCCTTATTTTTATAGCGCTTGGGGTACAGGCACAGACCAGCATTGGGTTTAAGGGGGGCTATACCACCTCAAGTGGAAGCTATCGGATCACCTTGGGTTCTTTTCCCAGGAGCTTGACTGGGGTTACAGCACCGACCTATTCATTTGTCATCGAGCAGTTTTTTGACAAGAATGCAGGTGCTCAGATCGAATTTCAATTTCTGACAACCGGATACGCCGCAACCGACACCATCAATATCGGGAATGAAGCGCGGTTTGATTATTTGAAGGTTCCTATCCTTTCCAATTTTTATTTGGGCAATTCGGGCAGGTTTCATATCAAGTTGGGACCACATATCGGTTATCTGCTCCGTGCCAGGGAAATATCCCGTCCTATGGAAGGGAATTTGGTCATCCCTACATATGGCAGGCCAGAAGATGACCCTAACCGAATCATGTATGGCTTAACAGGTGGGGTGGGGTTGTCCAAACTTTTTGGAAGGCATACCGTGCAGGCAGAAGCCCGGTTTTCGTATGAATTTGGTCGGCCCGAATCCCAAAACCGTATTTTTGATCTCAACTTTACGCAGCTGGAATTTACCCTTGCCTATTTGTTTATGGTGATCAAGTAGTCTTTGAAGGGAGTAACAATTGGTTTTCTGTTAGAATCCAGTCATTGGAGGATTTGACTTATTTTTCGGAAGACATCGGATTTATTTACCACTACTCACTGATATCCAGTTACTTAGAATGTTAGGTATATTTAATTAAAAACACTTGAAAGTAGAGTTTACTAAACAACATTATTGTTGTTTAGTAAACTAACATGGAAGGAGATTTGAAAATATGGTTTATCTCTATAATCGAGGAAAGTATCTCGAGATCTATTATTTTCGGAAAAACAGCAATGTCGTTTTTGATCGGAAAGGATTGGTGGAAGTTTGTTAGGAATTGAATCCCGATATTCTCAAAAGAAAATTGGGTGGTCTCTGGGAAGCCATGAGGTTCTTTGATAAAAAACTGCCATGTTGATTACTTTAGAACAAGTAGATGAATTCGAAGATGATGGGTTTTAAATGACGGTTTTACCTTTTCATTCCCTGATTGGTTGAAATGTCAGGAGGTATTGTGATTTATTCCATTCGGTTGGACCCTATCAGAGCTTAATTTAGGCTCTTGAATATTCTTTTTTAAAAAAAAAGAGATGCCATTTGACATCTCTTTTCTACTAGATAATTTCCGGCATAAATCAGTTTCCCACATATATATCCCAGCTCACTTCAGCTTGAGGATGGGGGAATTGCCGAAAGATTGTCCCCTGATCGTACGAAGTGGGAATCTCATCCATTCTGTCGTATCTCCGGGTATCAATCCAACGATGCCCCCAAGGCTCAGCCCA
>JBBQXZ010000436.1:0-3415 GCA_038209145.1 Cytophagales bacterium
AGAATCCGATTTTAAAAGTTGTAAAATCAGCTATCATTTCACAATCAAATTCATTCTCTTCCAAACCCAAAAAACCAAGGCCGAAGCAATTATCGAAAGTATCGTCAACACCGCTGCAAGTCCATAGTCTCCATATATCCAGTAACCGGTAGCGAAGAGCCCACTGTACACGGCCATACAGCCAAAGACCATTCCCACTATACCCAGTGGAATATCAGAGTGACGGTCCTCGAGAGAAATTGGCCGTCCCTGTTGCTCGGCATGGGCGATGACTTTTTTCCAGCCTATAGCTCCGGGCTTTACGCGGTGGTAAAACCTCTCCAGCGTCTCCCAGTCGGAGGGCGGAGTCAATATAGAAACCAGAAGCCAAGAAAGGGTAGTTATTCCTACTCCCAAGAGCAGTTGTTCGTAGGATTTAAAAGGACGCACCTGCAATAAAGCATCCGCATGGGATTGCCCGGCAGCCATTAAGGCTTCAATCTTTGAATTGTCCACATTGTCAATAGCCAGAAATACCAGTGCCACGCCAAAGGAAACAATCATGGCGGTCAGTTCACTATATGGATTGATCCGATACCAAAACCAGCGCAGGATGAACAGCAGCCCCGTACCTGCGCCGATTTGCAAGAGGATGTTGAAGGCTGCCAGGGCATTTTGGAGGAACAGTGCCAACACACTGGCCAAAATCATAATCACCACGGTTGACAGCCTGCCCACGAGTACCAGTTCCTTTTCTGAAGCATTGGGTTTCAGAAAACGTTGGTAGAAATCGTTGACAATATAAGAAGAACCCAAGTTGAGGCAGGACGACATAGTGGACATATAGGCCGAAAGTAGGGAAGCAAAGACCAAACCCAACAAACCCGACGGCAGGAGCGTAAGCATGGCCGGATAAGCAAGGTCATGGCCGATAATACTTTTGTCCACCAAAGGGAAAGCAGCTTGGATAGATTCCAGGTCGGGATAAACCACGATTGAACACAAGGCCACAATGATCCACGGCCAGGGCCGTAACGCATAGTGGGCAACGTTGAAGAGCAATGTGGCTCCCATGGCGTGGTTTTCATTTTTGGCAGCCAGCATCCGCTGCACCACATAACCGCCGCCTCCCGGTTCGGCACCGGAGTACCATACACTCCACCATTGTACAGTGATGGGAATAATAAAAACGATCACGGCCACCTCCCAGTTGTTGAAGTCTGGAAAAATGGAAAGCTTGGAAGCCACATCGGGATGCGCGAGTAAGTTGGAAAGTCCGTTGATATCCGGGTGGTCCAGGCTATATATCGCTGCAAGTATAGAGCCTGCCATGGCAGCTATAAACAGTATAAAATCCGTAACTATCACCCCAAGAAATCCTCCCATGGAGCTGAAGACAACCGTGACCCCTCCAGCTATCAGAATTACCTGCATAGGGGAAAGGCCCAGCATTACCCCTCCCACCTTGATGGCAGCCAAGGTCACTGCAGCCATTATGGCCACATTGAACAACACACCCAAGTAGATCGCCCGAAAGCCGCGTAAAAAAGCAGCCATCTTTCCGGAATAGCGGATCTCGTAAAACTCCACATCCGTCACCACCTCCGAGCGCCTCCACAGTCTGGCGTAGACAAATACCGTCAACATACCAGTAAGCAAAAAAGCCCACCAGACCCAGTTTCCAGAGACACCGTTTTGGCGGACGATATCCGAAACCAACGTTGGCGTATCAACGGAAAAAGTAGTTGCCACCATGGAAACCCCAAGTAAGTACCAAGGCATATTTCGACCGGAAAGAAAAAAAGCCAGGGAACTCTTCCCTGCCTGCTTGGAAGCCCAAAAACCAACGCCTAGAGAAATGGCAAAAAACAGGAAAATTATCGCCCAGTCAATAACTGTCAATTGCATATCGTTCGATTTTTTTGAAAAGATAAGTCCAACAAATTAAGTTGGCAACTGAACGTAAAAAAAAATTGCCGATATGTTGGGGGAATTTTTCTAAGCAGCAAATTTAATATTGAAAAATCAATGTAAGATTTGAAAATAGATGACAACAAGCTATATTGGTATTTATAATCAATCTTTTGAAAAGACATGAACCTTTATCAGCAATTTTTGACAGAAGACAAACTAAGCAAAGGTTATATGCGGTATGTAGCCCTTTTTGCACTGCTGGTTATTCCATTGTATACGTACCTGTTTGCCACTAAAGAGTCGCCTTTCTACTACACCATGAGCATGATTGGCAATACACCTGAATATCGCTGGGCATTTATCATATGGGGGACGGTCACAGCTATCTTACTTTGTTTTTACGTTTATCGGCTCTATGTGCTGAAGGCATTCCGCCACCGAAAAGCCAACAAACTGCTGATTGCTTCGCTGGTATTTTTGATACTCACCGTGCTGATTCCCGCCGTAGAAACCATGCCATTTCTTAAGCAACTTCATGCGGTTGTAGCTGTTTTCTTCGCCTTGAGCCTAACCGCTTCCTTATACCTTTTTATCCGCTACCTGGCTGCCATTGACGAAGACATTTCTATCCGCTCAACATGGATGCTGCTGACGCTGTTGGGTATTTCTATTGGCTTGTATTTCCTTCTTGGAAATACCGGTATTTTTGAGCTTTTTTTCTTCTTTTCCCTGTCCGTGTTTTTGCTTTTGTTAAAGAAATGGCTGCGTCCCTACCAGCAACGCCTTTAAATCAAAACAGCAGCGCAGTAATTTTTATTTTTCGACTAACCAATCCAGTGCATTGGAAATCAGCCTGTTTACCTGAGAAATCTCAAAGTCTTTGGGATGTCCGAGTGAGGTGTAGAAAATTTTGGCCTCCCCCACTTTTCGTATCCAGGCGACAGGTTCTTCTTCCTGGTTTTGAAATCTTCCCATCAACAAAGGTTGGGCATCCGGTGCCAGCGGTTTGGTTTTATACAGGGAAGACACTACTTCGAAGGGTTTTTCTCCAAGTCCCGAAAGGATGGGGTGATTTAATTGTTCTGGGATAGGTAAGGCCCAGGTATCAGGTCCTTCGGGATGGTGGTTATGATAGTTGCCGCCTAAGATTTCGGCATCAAATTCTTTCCAAGTTTCAAAGGCGTGGCTGCTGGTGCGCATCGCCAACACCGGCTTTCCTGCAGCGATGTGTTGCCGGATATACTCCAATTGATGTTCCGGCAGGTATTTTCTGCGCACATAAACCCATAGGAGATCCGCATCCTGAATTTGCCGTACTGCATCTATGGTATCTCCTTCGGATTGTTCGATGACATTAAAGGCATAATGGCCCCCTTCGGAAAGGTACTTTGCCGCAAATGCAGGTAGGGTTTTTTTGGCGTCGTATTCACTTTCAGCGATGAGCATGGCAATGTGGGTCCGGTCATCTTCTGCAAAGCGAAAGGCTGGTTTTCCGGTAATGTCGGAACTTAATACCGTGGGT
>JBBQXZ010000437.1:0-3395 GCA_038209145.1 Cytophagales bacterium
GAATACCAAAAACGACCAGGTCATCCGCAGGCGGGAAATACAATATCAGCCTCAGCCCTTCTCCAAAGATTTCAGGCCCTTTATCCGTGCGGAATGGGACAAAAAGGGCAACCTTATTTACAGAAACGACGGTTAATAAAAGGCATCTTCAAAATGTTTGAACGCCACATTACCGAATTTGTCTTTGTATACGCCAACAATATCAAATCGGATATCTCGAAGCCAATCCTTTTCATAAATGTAGTTGTCCGCGGCCCGGATGATTAACTCGCGCTTTTTGTAATCCACAAACTCTTCCGCATATCCAAAACCGGTACCGCTGCGAAATTTGACTTCCACAAAGATCAAAATTCCCCGGTGGATCATGATCAGGTCAATTTCTGCATGCTTGTGCCGGTAATTTGCTTCCTGAAAGGTATATCCTTTAGATTCCAGCCACTCCATGGCCATCCTTTCTGATTCCTTTCCAATGTCGTTATGTTCCGCCATAGGTCGAAAATTTAATTTTTGAGAAAAAGTTTCTTTGTGGTAATTTTTCATCAATCAATCTTTGTAAGAACTTCGCTATATAGAAAGATGTTCTAACATGGAGGCAAACCAAGATTACGTGAGTCAATTTAAAAATAAAAAGGTAATATTCATCGATTTAGGCCAAAAAGATTATCAAGAAACTTGGGATCTCCAGGAGAAGCTGTTTGGTGAAATTGTGGCCAAGAAAATCCGGAATAGGTCTTTGCTCGTCTCAGAACAGGTCCCCACCGACAACTACCTGCTGTTTGTAGAGCATCCCCATGTCTATACCTTGGGGAAAAGCGGCGATCCCTCCCACCTGCTGCTGGATGAGGACCAATTGGAACTCAAAGCGGCCAGATTTTATAAAATTAACCGTGGAGGAGACATTACCTACCACGGTCCGGGGCAACTTGTGGGGTATCCTATATTGGATTTGGACAACTTTTTTACTGACATTCATAAATACCTGCGGCTGCTGGAGGAAGCAGTAATTCTGACTCTGGCTGATTATGGCGTATCGGCTGGAAGGATAGCGGGACTTACAGGGGTGTGGCTGGACCACGAGCTGCAACATAACCCCAGAAAAATCTGTGCGCTTGGTGTAAAGTCAAGCCGCTGGGTTACCATGCATGGATTTGCCTTCAATGTGAACGTTGAAGTGGATTATTTCTCCCATATTGTACCCTGCGGGATTCCGGATAAAACAGTCACATCGCTACATTTAGAAGTTGGGCACTTTGTTGATGAAGGTGAAATCAAAGAGAAAGTGAAACAGCACCTGGCGCAACTGTTCGAAATGGATTTGGAAACATCAACCGAAAACATATGAAAAAGGATATTCCCTTTCATCCCGCCACTGGGGTGAATTTGGCCATTGTCAAGAATATCCACGTTGGAGAAACTGAATGGTCCGTTTACCTGATCAACAAAAACCTCACTTCCCTGAACACCGTGATGATCACCTCCAAAGGATACGGAAATATCAACGGTGAAAAGCGAAGTACCTCAATGCTAAGACATGTCATTGAAAAACTAGAAGGTCAGGCAATCGCCAAGGTGGAGTCAATATTACCGGACTTATTTCAACTTACCAATGAATTTTGGGTAAGCTATTATATATTGGATCAAATCTTCGACAAAAAATTCATATTTTTACCTGGTAGTATATCCGATGAGACGGCTACCTATATTCCTGAGTTGGATTTACATGGCGTCCTTCATAGAAAGTAACTTATGGCAGATTTTTTGCAAGAATTGAACGATATATTGTTTTTGGACATTGAGACTGCTTCGGCTTTCCGATCCTTTGAGGACATTTCTCCCCGACTCCAGGAGGAATGGCAGCGTAAAGCCAAACAAATTCAATCATCCGACCCGGCTGACCCGGCTGATCTCTATTTTCAAAAGGCAGGCATATATGCCGAATTCGGCAAGATAATCTGTATTGGCGTAGGGTTTTTCATGTATTCAAAGACGGATGGTGAGCTGGTATATCGCACGAAATCCTTCGCCGAAGCAGAAGAGCATGAAACGTTAATACAGTTTCGGGAGCTACTGGAAAAGAAAAGCTGGATCCTATGTGGTCACAATGGCAAGGAGTTTGATTTTCCCTACCTGTGTCGGCGTATGCTTATCAACCGCATTCCGCTACCCGATGTATTGCAACTGACGGGTAAAAAACCGTGGGAAATAAGGCATTTGGATACCATGGAAATGTGGAAATTTGGTGATTACAAACACTATACCCGGTTGGAACTTTTGGCTGCCGTATTCGACATTCCCAGTTCCAAAGAGGGAATAGACGGCAGTATGGTCAACACGGTCTATTATGAGGATGGCGATCTGGATAATATTCGCAAATACTGCCTTAGAGATGTTGAAGTAACTGCCCGCGTGTACCTGGCTTACCAGGGCTTGCCGGGAGATATAACGATGACTACCATCAATCTCGATGAGGAATCCAAAGATATTGGGCATTAACCCCCAGATAGAGGGAGATAATCTTTAACTTTATAACTTGAAATTATTTTTATGGGAAGAAAATCAGGAAGAAACCGAGACGAACGGGGCAAAAAAAACGAAAAAGGAACGAATACTTCCCAAGTTAAAAATACGATCCTCAATTTTTTGGAGAATCACTTTGGAGAGGAATTTTCAGAAAAGAATCTGATCAAACAATTACAGATAAAAGAAACTACCGCCAAAAGTAGCATAGCTGACATGTTGACGGTGCTGGTTCAAGAGGGTAAAATCACAAAAAATTCCCGCAATGAATTTAGTTCTGCAAGCGATCCGGAATTTATCGAAGGGGAAGTGGACTATGTGAATGCACGCTTTGGGTTTGTAATACCCAAGAATCAGATGAAGTCGGATGATGATATTCTTGTAAAGGAATCTGACATGAAAAACGCGTTGGATGGAGATAAGGTGCGGGTGATGGTTTTCCCCAACAGAGGGAAAAATGGCCGGAGAGAAGGAAAGGTTTTGGAAATTACGGAGCGGTCTAGAGAGGAATTTGTCGGACGTGTAGAAATATCTCCCCGCTTTGCCTTTGTGGTGCCAGATTTCAAAAAGATGCACCACGATATATTCATCAAGAAACCGGACCTCTTGGATGCCCAGCACAATCAAAAAGTAGTCGTACAGCTTACCGAATGGAAGGAAGGGGATAAAAACCCGACTGGTAAGATTGTCCGAATTCTGGGAACTGCGGGAGATCATGAGGTAGAGATTCACTCCATCATGGCGGAATTCGGATTACCTTTTGATTATCCGGAAGAGGTGGTACATGAGGCGGAGAAAATATCCGATTCCATCCGGAAGGAAGATCTGGAAGGCAGAAGGGATTTTCGGGGCATTCCCACCTTTACCATAGACCCGGC
>JBBQXZ010000438.1:0-3383 GCA_038209145.1 Cytophagales bacterium
TTATGGGCAACTTTAACGCCTTCCGGTAAGTATTTTGGGATCAAATCCTTAAAATATTGATCTGAGAGAACCTCCATCATCTGGGAAGAAGCTTCCGGGGTGACTGCATTACCGGTGGCGATTGCTTCCATAATTACCATCAGGTCATAAGCTGTGGTGGTGTTACTCATACCAGCTTCGTATGCTTTTTGGTCCTCGACTCCACGCAACACTTGGATGTCAGCAGCTCCCAAGTCCCGCATGGTTTGGGTGACTTTTTTGGCATCAACTTCTTCGATCAGGATATTCGTGGCTAAATTGCTACTTTTTATGATCATTTGATACATAAGGTCGTAGATTGTGGCTTTTTGTCCGATGCGGCTGTATAAATCTTCCTGGGAATCAATTCCCAGATCCATGGAGTAAATACTTCCATCCAAGATACTTTTAAACTCATTGATGATGGGTATGGAGTCCTTCAGGTCAAAGTTGCCTTCGGCTGCTTGCTTGTAGATCTCGATCATGACGGGAGTCTTCATGGTACTGGCAGCATGAAAGACCTCTTTTTCGTTGATCAAAAGCTGGTGCCCAGCATTGGAAAGCTGTTGAAATGCAACCGCAAAATCTCCATCGGTTTCGGTTATTTTCATCAAAATGTCATCTTCCAGCGCGGTGATCTTGTTTTCACTTTTAGAGGTATTCGTGTTGCAGCCCACCAGAATTGAGGATGCCAAGAAGATCATGGATTGGATTTTCATTGTGTCAGTGGTTTTTAGGTATAGCTTTTTATATGAAATAGGTAAGAGCTGGTCATTGGTAAGTTTGTATGGCAAGTTAATTGATGAATATGAATTACTCACCTGATTTTTGGAAAATGTATTTCTTGGAGGCGGGTTAATTTGATGGATTTATCAGCTTTTTTTGCAAAATCAGATTAAAAAATCCAATCTTTGTATCCATGAATGAAACTTCTTCTAAGCTGAAAATTTCTCTTTGGACAAAGGCCCAGGAAACCCTGTTAGCCCATATAAAAGATGTGCAATACCAACTCCTGGAATTGCAGGAAGCTTCTGACGGTGAGGATAAAAATTCAGCTGGCGATAAATACGAAGTAGGACGTGAAATTATCAATCAAAGCCGGGAACTTCTGGATAAGCAATTGGAGTCTTATAGGCGGATGCAACAGCAATTAAAAACCGTATCCATGAGTGATGCGAATAAAGTGCAGGAGGGATCCCTCTTAAAACTTCCCCTAGGTTTTATATGGGTTTCGGTTCCATTGGGAAAAATTGAGATGGAAGGAGTGAGTTATCAACTTGTATCTAAAGACTCCCCTTTAATTCAGGCCTTGTGGGAACTGAAGGCAGGTGAATCTGGTGTTTTCCGGGACAAAAAAATGAAAATTGAAGAGATAAATTAATCTTAAATCAATTAGAACAGAGAAGGGAGCCGGATATTCAGCCCTTTTTTTTTGATTTCAAGCTCCCTTTTCCTTGCGGCAGGCATGTCTCCGATTGCTTCGGTATACCTGATTTCCCAGAACGGCGCCCCGCCCTTGGTTGACGGAGTAGCCCCGTAGTTATGGTGTTTCAACCGATCCCCGAGATCATTCGTGGACCCGGTGTAATACCTGTCGGTTTTGGAGGAATAAATGATATGGACGAAATACATGGCGAATAAAAGTCTGGATAGACAAAAAAAGGCAGACCCTGTGGCCTGCCTTGTGGAGGATAACGGATTCGAACCGATGACCTTCCCGCAAGCCTGCGGGACGCTCAAGTCAACCGAGCTAATCCCCCCCCCATTTTGGTCTCCCGGTTCTATCCCGCTGGTGTTTTCTTTAGTTTCTGGATTTTTTTGGTTAGCAGACCTGATAAGAAACTCAATGTAATTTCTGGATTTTTTCTTTTTGATTTCAAGCTCCCTTTTCCTTGCGGCAGGCATGTCTCCGATTGCTTCGGTATACTTGATTTCCCAGAACGGCGCACCGCCTTTGGTTGACGGTGTCGCCCCGTAGTTATGGTGTTTCAACCGATCCCCAAGATCATTGGTGGACCCGGTGTAATACTTGTCGGTTTTGGGGGAATATAGGATATAGACAAAATACATGGCGCATAAAGTCTGGATAGACAAAAAAAGGCAGACCATATGGCCTGCCTTGTGGAGGATAACGGATTCGAACCGATGACCTCGACACTGCCAGTGTAGCGCTCTAGCCAACTGAGCTAATCCCCCTTTAATTTTTTTATTTCAACTTCGGATTCTGCCAGATGGACTTACCGCACGCCTGCGAAACGCTCCTCGCAATAGTGCGATACACACTATCCAACTGAGCTAATCCTTCTTTTGATACAGTCTGCAAATATAAGTAGGGAATTGTATTCAGCAAACTATTACGTGGAATAATTTGTCCGGGTTAGGATGCTTCTGCCCAGCGTCACTTCATCGGTAAATTCCAATTCTCCCCCCACCGGGATCCCCCTTGCAATGGTGCTGACTTTAATACCCTTGGCTTCCAACTTCCTACCGATATAGAATGATGTGGTATCTCCCTCCATCGTAGCAGGTAATGCCAGTATGATTTCTTTTACAGTCTCCCCATCTAGGGGCTTACTAACACGTTCCATCAAGGACGAAATATGAATATCTTCAGGCCCCCTCCCTTGAATGGGAGAAATCACCCCACCTAGCACGTGGTATAGGCCATTATATTGTGAGGTGTTTTCTATAGCCAACACATCGGGAATGTCTTCCACTACACAAATGATCGAGCGGTCCCTTTTGGGGCTGGAACAGGTGGAACAAACTTCCGTGTCGGAAATATTGTGGCATTTCAGGCAATAGGAGGTTTTGGAACGCAGGTCGATGATGGACTGTGCCAGTGATGAAGCCACCGATTCATGCTGTTTAAGCAAGTGGAGGGACAGTCTTAACGCCGTTTTCTTGCCTATTCCAGGGAGGCGGCTAATTTCTGTCACAGCCTCTTCAATAAGCCTTGAAGGAAAATTCACAACTGAGATGTTTAAACTATAGCTGCTTGAATACCAGCATCTAAGATGGATTGGCACAAAGGTTTAAGCTTTGATACGCTTCCTTTTTTTACGGAGCATTTCCCCTTAAAATGGATAATTAGTGTACATTGTTCAGCTTGTTCACTGCTGTGATTGCACACCTTGATAAGTATTTTGGTAACGTGCTCGAAAGTATTGAAATCATCGTTAAAGACCACTAAGTCGTATTCTTCCTGATCGACCAGATCTTCAAGCAATACCTCCACCTCGTTCTCTATCAATTGTTCTAATGGTTTCATTTTGCAAAGTTAATAATTAATTACAACTTTAACGCTTTAAATCGTAATCGTATATGGATTCCAATTTGATTTTAATAGTCATAACAGCGTATTT
>JBBQXZ010000439.1:0-3313 GCA_038209145.1 Cytophagales bacterium
AGAACCCAACTACGGGTATCGGGCACTTACTGACAATGAACTTGAAAAAAAGGCAGTGGAAGAATCTTTTGCCAAATCGGTTCATTGGGGATTTGAAGTCAGTGCGGAAGAAGAAGGCAGAGTTTTGGTAGACGGAACGGCCTTTTTTATCCAGGATGCTGTGGGAGCAGCGGTAGCCATCAGCCGCAGCAAGCAAGGGACCTACAAGCTGGACCTGACTAGAAGTGCCATCTACCTGCCACGAACCAAAAGCTTTCCCAAAAACACAGAAATCGAGGCTACCATCACCCTAACTGGAGAACAGGCAGGCCCTTACCTCCGGGAAGTGGCCCCTTCCACGGGAGCAATCACCCTTCGGATGCACCATTCCTTTGTGGAACTTCCAGACGACAACTATGCACCCCGGGCTTTTGATCCGAGGGCAGGTATCAATCCAGTCAGCTTCTACGATTATGCCTCTCCGGTCAATGAATCGATTACCAAAAGATACATTCGCAGGCATCGCCTGGAAAAGAAAGATCCCAATGCAGCCGTTAGCGAAGTGGTCGAACCCATCGTCTATTACATTGATCCCGGAACACCGGAACCTATCCGGACTGCCCTAATGGAAGGCACCGCCTGGTGGGCAGAAGCCTTCGAGGAAGCTGGGTTTAAAAATGCCTTTGCAGTCAAACTGTTGCCGGAGGATGTCGATCCCATGGACATCCGGTATAACCTTGTCCAATGGGTGCACCGCTCTTCGCGGGGGTGGTCTTATGGCGGAGGAGTCACCGACCCGAGAACAGGTGAAATCATAAAAGGAAAGGTAACATTAGGTTCTTTACGGGTGCGGCAGGATTACCTGCTGGCACAAGGACTTGTAGGTGAATACGAGGGAACGGATGAGAATCCAGCCCTGATGGACATGTCTTTGGCACGCATGAGGCAACTAGCCGCCCACGAAGTCGGCCATACCCTGGGATTGCCGCACAATTACATTGCGAGCAGTTATGGAAGGTCTTCCGTGATGGATTACCCCCATCCTACCGTCAAGCTTACTGCCGACAATACCATTGACATTTCCGATGCCTATCCGGAAGGAATAGGTGCTTGAGATAAAGTAGCCATCAATATGGCCTACGCCACCTTTCCAGAAGGATCGAACGAAATGGAGGAAATTGACAAGTTGGTCAAAGACTATCAGTCCAAAGGCATGAAGTTTCTCTCCGACCAAGATGCCCGGCCTCCCGGAAGTGCCCATCCCGAAAACCACCTGTGGGATAATGGAGCGGATGCCGTCGAAGATTTAGAATTGGCAATGAAGGTTCGTAAAATTGTGTTGGACAACTTTTCGGAGAAAAAAATCCCGATGGGAACCCCCATGGCCAATCTGGAGGAAGTTTTGGTCCCCATGTATATGTTTCACCGCTATCAGGTAGAAGCAGCCGTGAAGGTGGTGGCCGGTGCTTCATATACCTATATGCTTCGAGGTGAAGCGGGAGAGCCCATTACTCCTGTCCCCGCGGCGGCCCAAACCAAGGCACTCCAGTCGCTGCTCAATACACTCAAACCGGGAGTGCTGGTATTGCCAAAAAATATCATTTCCTTAATTCCTCCCAGGCCGTATGGATTTCCGGCGAATCCTCGGGAGTCTTTTAACCGCAACACCGGGTTGGTATTTGATCCGCTTTCACCCGCGGAAATTGCGGCCAATCTTACCATCAGCCTGTTGCTGAATCCCGAGCGTGCCTCGAGGCTGGTGACCCAGCATGCGTTGGACAGTTCCCTGCCAAGCTTGGAATCTGTGTTGGATCAACTGATTTCGGCTACGTGGAAAAGTCCGGTGAAAAGCGGGTACGAAGGGGAAGTACAACGCGTTGTGGCCAAACTGGCCTTGCAGCATCTGATTGTGCTATCGACAGATAAGGATGCCTCCTCTCAAGCAAGAGCCGTTGCCTTACTGAAAACCCACGAGATCAAAAACTGGATTGCTAGTCAAAACCCTAGCAGCGTTTCGCAAAAAGCACATTACCATTATTGTCACGCACTTTTGGAAGGTTTTGAAAGTAACCCCCAAGAAACGGTCAGCCTCTTATCGCCTTTGGCCGCCCCTGCGGGCGCTCCCATCGGAAGTACGGGACAAAACTGGCTGGAACCGGTATGCAGTCACGACTATGGAGACGGGTATTGAAGCGCTCAATTATGGATACAAAGAGATTTCTTAACCTGATGGGATTACAACAAATTGGCTTATGACACGTAACTAGGTCAATTGGGCATTACCTACCCGACACTGTAATACCTACTAAACCCTGAATATTCACTAGAGTTAGAAAATGGCAATTCCTTCACTATGGAAAGGGTTTTGTCTTCCGAAGGCACTCAAGTGTTTGACGATGACAATTGCGTGTCTTTTGGAATTTGCGGAAAACTGAACTAGATTTAGCCAACCCGTTGCATGCATTGTAGGACTAACCTCCCAACGAACCGACAAAGAAGAAAGAACGTTTGCCAGAAATAAATCGGATAAAGAAATGGAACCTAAAACCGAAATAGTACAAATTGTAAATAAGTTACCCAACGAGGTTTTGGGCGAACTTTTACAATATCTTCGTCAAGTGGAGAAAACAACACAGGAAAAAATACGTTTTTCGCTTAACCTGAACACAATTTTGACTGAAGACCGAGACCTGCTTGAGAAATTGGCAAAATGATAGCCTTTGAACAAGTTCTTGAAATTCACAGAATTTTGATACAAGAGTTTGGTGGTTCGGATGGAATGAGAGATAAAACGCCCTAAGAGCTGCACTTGAAAGACCTTTTAGCGGGTTTGGCCAAACAGAATTTTACCCAAATCCCGAAGAAAAAGCAAGTGCTATTTTAGAAAGCGTAGTCAAAAATCACCCTTTTATTGACGGCAACAAAAGAACCGGTTACGTGTTGATGCGTTTGGTTTTGATGAATTTTGGCAAGGATATTCAAGCCACGCAAGACGACAAGTACGAATTTATTATCGGAATAGCGACAGGAAAATTAGACTTCCAGGAAATAGTAATTTGGATAAAGCAAAGGGTTCGAAACAAATAGAAATGATAATCGCAAAAGCGTTTGATTTTGAAGCTTCATACATTCTTTCAGCAGAAATTTGAGTGCATAATCTGGATTCAATCAATAACTGGGATATTTTTAATGGACCATTAATTTAGTTGGAAAAAAAGGGGAGGCAAATTATTCCCCTTTTTTTGGGGGAAATTTGTGAAATGAAAAGTTTATTCCTCGGTAAATTTAAAACTTCTTTTAAACGGGAATAGAGAAGATGATGACCAATATCATA
>JBBQXZ010000440.1:0-3290 GCA_038209145.1 Cytophagales bacterium
TTTCTTTACGAAACGGTGCCGCAGTCATCGTCTGTCCTGGAGGAGGATACAACATTCTAGCTATCGACAAAGAAGGCTATGAGATAGCTGAATGGCTTAATTCGCTGGGTTTTACCGCCTTTGTCCTGCAATATCGTGTACCCAACAAACAAACTGAAGCCCTCTACGACCTACAGCGGGCCATACGGCTGCTAAGATCCCAAGCTTCAACCTGGGGATTGGAAAAAATCGGGGTGCTGGGATTCTCTGCAGGAGGAAGTCTGGGAGCGCGGGCAGCAACGAGATTTGCGGAAGACACCTATCCCAAATCGGACCAAACGGACCAAGCTTCCAGCCGTCCGGATTTTGGGTTGCTTATCTATCCGGCTTATCTGGACAAGGGAGAAAACAGAACCCTGACCCCCGAACTAACACTCAGTGCCGACACGCCTCCCCTATTTCTTTTTGGTACGGCGGACGATACCCATGGCAACAGCGTCCTGGTGATGGCTGGCGCCCTGAGGGATCATAAGATTCCGGTGGAAATGCACCTGCTGCCAGAGGGCGGCCACGGCTATGGGCTAAGGCCTGGCAATATTGCGGCCGAAACCTGGCCGGGGTTGGCGGAAAATTGGTTGATGTGGGTTTTGGGTCGGCCATAGCACATATGAAAGGGTGTTAAAAGTAATCCCCACCTGAAACTGGCCGTTTCGTCCAATTTTCGACATAAACAAACTAAGGATATACAAACCCAATATTATTTGTGGGACTTTGATTTCTGTATTTTCAATTTGGCTAATATTTGGGAGAGTTAAGAAAATTTGGTGTTTAAACAAAAATATGCTAAATTTCGTCAAATAGGTGACGGAATTATGGTTTATTTAGTTAGAGAATTAACCGAAAATATCTTAAAGAAATTACAGCCCAATAAAGTTGTACTTATATTTGGTGCACGGAGGGTTGGAAAAACTCTTCTGGTGAAAGAAATTCTTAAAAAAGTCAATGAGCCTTTCCTAACATTAAATGGTGATGATATCAATGTACATGACAAGCTTGCTATTAGGAGTGTAGAGAATTATAGGCAGATTTTAGGCTCTTACAAACTAGTCTATATAGATGAAGCGCAAAAGATACCAGAAATTGGTTTGAAATTAAAATTGATGATTGATGAAATTGATGGACTAAAAATTATTGTCTCAGGCTCTTCGTCATTTGATATACACAAGGATGCAGGTGAACCACTGACAGGCAGAAAATATTCATTCAATTTATTTGCCTTGTCTGAGAATGAATACAATCAGATTGAAAATAGCATTTCAAAAATTGATAAGGTACGAGAAAGATTAATTTTCGGGAATTATCCCGAATTGCTTCACTTGCCTGATAGGGAAGACAAGATAGATTATCTAAACGAAATGATAAGTTCATATTTGTTAAAAGATATCCTGGTTTATGAAAATATCAAGAATTCACAAAAAATATTTAACTTATTACGACTGATAGCTTTCCAAATAGGAGGAGAAGTATCTCTTCAGGAACTAGGTAGTCAATTAGGTATAAGTAAAAATACAGTTGAAAAGTACCTCGATTTATTAAGTAAAGTATTCATTTTGCATAAAGTTGAAGGCTTTAGTAGGAATTTAAGAAAAGAAATAACTAAAAACTCCAGGTGGTATTTTTTAGACAACGGAATTCGAAATGCTATTATTGCAAATTTTAACCCAATTGAATCACGAAATGATATAGGTGAACTCTGGGAAAATTACATGATTAGTGAAAGACTTAAATTTCAGGAATTCAAAAGATTCTCTTCCAACAATTATTTTTGGAGAACGTATGACCAACAAGAGATTGATTGGGTTGAAGAACGGGATGGTTCGCTCTTTGGATATGAATTTAAGTGGAAAGAATCAAAAGTGAAAATTCCTACTCAATGGAAAAATACGTATCCCAATTCATCATTTGAAGTGGTGAATAAGGATAATTTTGAGAATTGGCTGAAATAATTATAGAAATAATTTGAGGATTTGAATAGCACTGTAATTTAAAGCAACAGCCCTTCCTATCCAGTTTTTTAGAATTGGAAATTGGTATTCTTGGATAACCACATTACATTTATAGAAGGGGTTGAGAGGTAGAATAAAGGAGCGTACTATCCCAAGAGGCAAATTTAGTCCTGCCGGAAAAGAAAGACATTTCGAACATGGAAATAATCAGATTAAAACCAAGAAAGGCGCTCAACAAAGCGTTCTTAAAAGTAAAACCGAGCAGGAGGGACATTGAGCGTTTCAAAACGAACCTGATCGAATTGCTTGACGGGACCAATGACAGCGAATCTGAGGAATTCCACAAAAACCTGGTCATCGACTTTCTAAAAAAAACCTATTACGAACCCAACCACTACATCAACACCAAAGGAAGAAACGACCTTGTCATTCATAACGGGAACAAAGCCAATAGTTCTGTTGGCGTCATCCTCGAGGCAAAAAAACCAACAAACAAGAGCGAAATGCCTCAGGCATTCGCCATCACTGAAGGGGACTCCCATCAGCAGATAATTTCCAAGCTGAATACCAAGGCATTTCAGGAATTGGTGCTCTACTACCTGAGGGAGCGTATTACCCATCATAACCTGGAGGTGAAGCATTTGGTCATTACTAATATGACCGAATGGATTATATTTGACGCAATGACGTTTGACCGGCTTTTTGCCCAAAACAAACAGCTCGTCAACCAATTCCTTGATTTCGAAGCCGGGCGGTTGGCGGACACGAGAACCGAGTTTTTCTATAAACACATAGCCGAACCCGCTATCGCAAGTCTCGCCGCAACTTCCGGATTTCCGTTGGAATTCACCTACATCCATCTTCAGGAGTATCAAAGAACACTTCGAAACAAAGATAAGGGAGATGACAACAAACTGATTTCACTATTTAAGGTGCTTTCTCCTGAACACCTTCTGAAACTTCCATTTACCAACGACAGTAACAGCCTTGACAAGCGTTTTTACAGTGAATTGCTGCACATCATTGGCCTGACAGAAATCAAGGAAGGCGGTAAAAAACTTATAAACCGAAACAAAGAAGGCGAGCGAAATACTGGAAGTATCTTGGAGGATACCATCATTCAGTTGGACAGCTTGGATAAAATTGGCCGGTTGGAGCGGCCAGGCCACTATGGGAATACGCATGAGGATAGGCTTTTTAATGTTGGGCTGGAATTGAACATCACCTGGATCAACCGGATTTTGTTTTTGAAATTGCTGGAAGCCCAACTCCTTACCTACCACAAGGGGGATAAAGCTTATGCCT
>JBBQXZ010000441.1:0-3278 GCA_038209145.1 Cytophagales bacterium
AATAAACATAAAGAAAGGCTGAATGAGATCCCAGAACCGTAGTCCATTCCAGGGGTGGTGCGTAAATTGTGTAAAAAGTCCATGGAGTGCAGTACCTTCGGGAAACAGCTCCAAAAGTGCGCGATAGATCAAAGCACTTTCTGCAATCAATAAAAACATGGTAATACCCCTGTAAGCATCCAAGGAAACCAATCGTTGCTGGGGAGATAATAAAGCGTTATTCATGGTTTGATTCTCAGGTGGTTAGCTTTTGGGCAATTGTGGTTTAAATATCAAGTACAATCCAATATTCGTTCTTTGGAACCAAATATAAACTTTCCTTTGGCCCATCCAAAAAATTATGGTCAAAAATGCATGGGCAAAGGTTTCCTATGCGAAAATTGCTTCTACATAAGTGGAGGTTAACTTTCTATTATTCATTCCAATTTTGAAAACCCCGAAATGATTGACAAAACCTGCTTTCCCCTACATGGAATCGTAACCGTCTTAAACACCCCTTTTACCCTGGGAAATCGAGTGGATTTACCAGCTTTAACAGAGAATATAAGAAAGGCATTGGCAGCCGGAGTTGCCGGATTTCTTGTCCCGGCCTTAGCCGCTGAGGTCACCCAGCTTTCCGAAAAAGAGAAGATCGCCACGGTCGAAGCCGTTTGTGAAGAGGTTAATGGGAAAGTACCCGTTTTTGCTGCCACCGGTCCCATTGCGCTGGAAAAGGCAAAAAGCCTGATTTCTTTCTATCTTACCGTGGGCTGCCGTCAGATTCTATTTCAAATACCCTTCGAGAATGAACACCAATTCATAACCCATTTTAATGAACTGGCCGCGTTGGATATTGAGACGATTATGTTGCAGGACTGGTCAACGAGCGGTTATGGATTGCGGGACGAATTAATTTTGGAATTATTTGAGCAGGTTCCCCAATTTCGATGCCTGAAGGTAGAGACGATACCTGCTGGAGTCAAATATTCCCGTCTTTTGGAGCTTACCAAAGGAAGGCTTCAACTAAGCGGGGGTTGGGCAGTAACACAGCTTATCGAAGGACTGGAAAGAGGCGTGCATGCATTTATGCCTACCGGCATGCATTGGGCTTACACCGAGATCTATTCTTCTTGGGTTAGCGGGGATTTTGAAAAAGCCAATTCCCTGTTTCGCAGGATACTTCCCGTACTCGCTTTTTCAAATCAGCATTTGGATATTTCCATCCATTTTTTTAAGCGCCTGTTGTATCGGCAGGGAATATATAGTACGGATCGGGTACGGGAACTGGGAGTGACTTTTGATGCCATCCACCAAAAAATAGCTGATCGCCTCATCGAAGAGGTTATCGCCCTGGAAGAAGAAATCCAATTCCAAAGAAGCAACAGGTAATAGATTTTTTTTCATCACTTATAACCTAATAACCTGGGTTCGATTGTTACTATCCCAAAAGCCATGGAGCGGATAAATAATAACGATGGGTTAAAACCCGTGGCAATTGAATGAAAGGGGTTTATAATGGCGGCATTGTTGCCATTTCAAGCAACAATGATGACAGAATCGAACTTACCATTTCTCTTTGATGACTAGTTTGAAGAATTGCAGCGTTCAGGTTGATGCGTAAAGATCTTTTTTTCAGTTTTCCAGAATGATTCTGCGATAAGCGAACAGCGCCGGTTCACCGCTATCTTTTACTTCCAAGATGATGTGGATTGAAATTCCTTTACCAAGTTCTGGCATGATGAATTTCAAATCTTCACTGGTCGGATTGACCAGTTTCAGATCACCAGTGTACCCTCCGGCTTCTTTGTAGATAAACCAACGGTAGGATACCGTATCTCCATCTGGGTCACTGCTGCCTTTGGCAGTTAGGTAAACTTGGGTACCGGGAGCAATTTGACCTTTGGCAAGGGATTTTCCGGCCTTTCCGTTTACTGCAGCTATGGGATTATGGTTGGCCTGATCGAAGTTATCCGCACTATTCCAGTCCATCCGGGCGGCAAAGTCATGTTGGTAAGCTTCTCTCCATCGCCAAATGGTTGCCTGATTGGAAACTTCCAACCTACCGTCAGGGAGGCGGACCTCATCCTGGGTCAATATAGAGGAAGTCCATATGCTGTCTTTTTCCCCAAACGATTTATACAATTCGTAGCGACCCGCCCACCCGCCATAAGCAGGTGATTTGTACCAAGCCAACCCATTCTGTACGAGGCCTAAAAAAGAAGGGGTATCCCCTTCCATGATAAATTCGGCAGGTAAATAGTTGGCACCCAAAGGGCCATGGTTTTCCATGATATTTTCTGTCAGCCAAGGATTGTCCACCAGCTCAAAATGTAGCATCGGGCCGTTCTTGTACCAACGGTCTCCTGAAATACCCGACCAGGTTGACCTGTAGTATTCCCTCCAATTATCTCCGACACTGGCATCCACGATATAGAAGATGCCCGGGAATTGTTGGCGGATCCAAAGGCCTGAAAAATCTTGATCAGAGATAGTGTATATCCGCACTTTAGAAACAAATTTATCCAATTCAGCAATGGTTCGAGTTTCCCTGACTTTCCACAAGGCCTGGGCCAAACAGTTGGCTCCACCCCAGACGGAAACCCATAGCGGTCTTTCATCCGATTTGTCCACTGCCTGGATCAGTAACTCGGATCCGGGAGAATCCTTTCCCTGTCCAACACCATCCATGCTGAAAAGTGGCAAGTGTTCCTTGGTAATGGATAAGAGGTAATCCATATCCGGGAATCCCTCCCCATGTTTGTCCAAGTTTGGCTTTACCTTTCCATAGTTACGGATAAGCTCTTCAATCTTGTCTTTGCGGGTTTGATTGCGCAGGTGGGTGGATGTGGTGGCTACCAAACCCTCTATGTCATATTCATTGGCATACACGAGAAACCTTACCAAGGACTGCTGGTCATCCGGTTCATTGGTGATATCTGTCAAAACGAAAACCCGCTGTTTGACCGGTTCTTCAAAAGTTAAAGTTGTCTGGGAAAGTATTGGAAACGAAAGCCAAAAGAGGCAGATCCAAACTATACTCGATTTTATCATTGGTAAAGTGTCAGTTAGTATTTAAGATATTTATTAATCACCGGAAACAAAAATTTACGGTTGTGATTGATTGACTTATTCATCCAGTATTTCACGCAAGATTTCCACATACCCTTCGGCTAGCTGTTGCATGCCCCAATCCGACGGATGGGTACCATCTACGGTGGCATCAAGATCCAACTGAATAGCTTCTTTTGTCAAAAGGTAAATCTCAGTAACACCTTCGGAAAACAATTTCATATAAACAT
>JBBQXZ010000442.1:0-3276 GCA_038209145.1 Cytophagales bacterium
CTTTGTATCTAAATCAAAGGTGTAAAGCTTTCCAAAGCTATTCAGGATGAGGTAATTGTCCGGATGCCAATTGGGTGCCTCAAAATGCCTCTTTACTGAATAAACTGTGTCAATTTTTCCAGAAGAAATGTCTACGGTATGCACTAAGCTGGTTGTATCCTTTTTGACGGTGGTTTCTTTTTCCCACAAATTTACAATAGCCACAGAAACATTTACTGGTTGTCCCTGAACTTGGATAATGGATAAAGTAAACAAAAGTAAGAGCGTATTTAATTTTTTCTTTTTCAAGGAGTCTAAAGTTGTCAGGAAATTTAAATCGGTCTTCATTGTTAGCTGTTTTTGGGCATATGCAAAATTTTCATTTAAATTTAACCCTAATTTTAAAATAAATTGCTAAAATTAACCTTGGTAAAATCTTCCATACAGCCATATGGGTGTTTTTAAATGTGGTGATCTTTTACCTGCTGTATGCAGTCTTCATGAATAAAATAGACAAATGGGTTTGGATTTGTCTGGGACTGATTTTATTGGAGGGACTTGTATTGACTATTTTCAAGGCTGTATGTCCTGTGACTTTGGTCGCCAGGAAATACTCTGATTCCCAGGCTCATAATTTTGATATTTACCTTCCAGAGTGGTTGGCAAAATACAACAAGTCCATTTACACCTCCATAGTCTTTGTTGCTGTTCTTATTTTGATTTATCAATTGGTTTGGAATAAATAAAGAACATTAGCCAAGGTAAAATCCGTTTTCTGTCAGTAAAGTCTACAATCCTGTTTTTATTTTTCCGAATCAATATTTCCCCTTATTGATTCCTTTCATTTTCCTCTTTCAGATTGATCAGGTAGGATAGCAAAGCGTCAGTTTCTTCCTCCGTCATGCCGGTGAGCAATCCGCTGTACATCAAGGATTTTTCATACGGTTCTTCACTTTTGACTTCTGATCTTGGGATATCAATGACCCTGTTGCCAATAACCATCAATTTGATAAATTCCTGATCGGAACCCACAACCCTTCCCAATAAGACTTCTCCATCTGTCTTGGTGATCTTTGATCCTATCATTCCGGGTTTAAATCGGCATGAAGGGTCGGTGATTTCTTCGATCAGTTTAGTTTTGGAATAAAACCTGCCTATATCCTTGAGATCCGGACCGATCAGGTCACTTTTCCCATCCACACTGTGACATGCACTGCAAGCCTTTTCTGCAAAAAGCTGTTGGCCTTGGGCTAGAATATCTTTCGAGGCAGTTTGATTTTTTGCACGGATGGCTGAATGACTGCCAAAGGTTCGATCCAAGGTGCATGGACCATCCTGTAAATCGCTCCCTCCATCTGGGCTACAGGCTGATACCAATAATCTGTCTTGCCTACATGGGTGATGTACAGGTCGCCGTTGCTGCCAAAGGCCAAATCAGAAATTTTTGGTATCTTTTTGGCAACTGGAATTTCTTCGATCTGATAAGTTCCGTTTTGCTGACGGATCATTTTTAACCTGCTGATGGCGCCTCTTTCCCATCTTTCCCCCGGGCCAAAAAAAGAAACAAACAAATCCCCTGCAGTCCCGCCAAAGTCATTTGATGCCGGATTGAAAACCATTCCTGCCGGCGCAACTTCCGTGACAAAATTATAGATGGGTGCTTCTATTGTTTCAGGATTGTTGTATTTGTTTTTGTTGTGTCCATAAAATTTGCCGGCCAATGCAAGGTTTAGCTCCTCTGTGGGATTTCCACCTCCGCCATTATCAATAAAAATCAAGTCATCATGTTCGGTTAAAAGCATGCTGTGTACGGACCGGACACCTGTGGCAAACCGCTCCACCTCTTTCCCATCGGGACTGATCCGCAGGATGGCACCTCTCCAGCCATCCGGATCTGCTGCAGCCCCGGCATTCCAGGAATCCGTAGTCAATACGGCATAAAGATAGCCATCCGAGCCAAATGTGAGACCGGAAGTCCACTCATAAGGATGTTCGCTGTGAGGGATATTATTAAAAAATGTCCGGCTTCTGTCTGCGATGCCATCACCATCTTGGTCAGAATAAATCCGAATTTCCTGGGCCGTGCCTACATAAAGTTCATTGTCTTTGAATATGATAGAGACAGGGGATCTGAGACCATCTTCTTTGACATCACAGAACAACGTCGCGTGGTCTTCCAATCCATCGCCATCTGTATCATGAAGGCTGTAAATTTCTCCTGTGTGGTTGGCCACGTACAATAAGCTATCCGGTCCGAGAATAATCTTCACCGGATTTTGGATTTTAGCGCCCGATTGAATCGGTAATTTGATAAGTGCATAGGGGCCGAAAACCTCAATATTTTTATCCCTTAACCTTTCAATCCTTTCCTCCCCAAGTTTGGAATCAGAAGCTTTTTGGCAGGAAACCAATGTAAAAATGACAACAAGAAACAGGTAAAAGGGGTTGCGTCCTGAAATAGGAGCGGTGGGCAGGATGCCTTTGGGTTCTTTAGCCATAAATGTCAATCAGTCAAAGTGGGATAATCTTTTGGAAGTAATGATTGGATCGGAAAACCGAAAAACCAATGCCCAATTTATCAACATTCTTAGAATTTAAATATGGATAGAAAAAATTTTATTGAGGTTTCGGTTTCAAAAAAAAATAATCTAAATTATTAATAATCAAGTATATAACAGCCATAATATAAAGTGATTTAGTTTTTGGCAAATAGAACATCCTTCATGATTGGTTCCAGAATTCTTTTTGGAGGGTAGTAATAATACTCAGAACAAGGGATTTTTTGTTTGGAGGGGAAAGAAACCAAACGAACATCATGCAATTATAAAAAAGCAACTCCTTATTATTGCCAAAATTTAAAGGCGAAAGGATAAAACCTATAATGGAAATTATTTTCAATATTCATCATTTTACTGGAATATATTTTCCTGAAACAACTCAATTCCACCATTTAATGGAAAATTTTTGAAATGAGGGCTAATGACATCAATAGACCTGTAGAAAAGATAGGCGAGGTGGACCGTGATATCGCTGAGTAGATTAGAGAAAACTTAGGAACAGTATTGGATATGGATTAAAATATTTATTTCCAATAATGATTATCCGCAATGACATCACTGAGTCTATTTCGAAGTATTTTTGGTGCGGATAATCGTCCAAGCTTGTCCGCCATAGCGGAATCAACAGTCCATGTAACTTTGATTTCTTTTGGAATTGAGCAGGGATTTATTCAGGGATTTTGCAAATGAGGGAGTTTAAAAAGACTATAAAATGATAGACAGAGTAAAAATTTTAAAA
>JBBQXZ010000443.1:0-3245 GCA_038209145.1 Cytophagales bacterium
AGTGTTGGAAGAGGAATGTACATGGGTAGATGTTCAAGCAGTAAAATCAGGTAAAGAAGGGCTTGATTATTTGCTTCGCAAGGGGGTTTATGCAGATTACCCTCAGCCGGGTATCATTTTTCTGGATATTAACATGCCGGGCATGAACGGTTGGGATTTTCTGGCCGCATACGGTGAGTTATCAAAGGATATTCATGATCGAGTCGTTGTGACCATACTTACCACGAGTGCTAATCCAGATGACAGAGAAAGGGCTGCTAAAATTCCTGCTGTAAAGGATTTTGTAAACAAACCCTTGACGCCGGAAGCATTTTGGAAAGTTGTGAACGAAAATTTTATCTAGATTTTAATTTTTTCTGTTTCATTTTCTACTTGATATAATTGGCAGTCGGATTAGTGATTTCATTTTTGCCAAGAATAGTTCTTGGAGTAACTTCAGCTATTTCGCCATTTGGTTGACAAAAAAATAAATTGGCATCTTTTTTAAAATGGAAAAAAGGTAAAAACGACTGAACAATGATAGTAGATAGTATAAAACCAGCCGATAGTCTTACACCATTTATTAAAAGTATTCTGGTATTTGAATGTAGTGAAAGCAACACCGATACCCATTTACCATTCTTTGCCGATGGTTTTCCCGGCCTGATGTATCATAAATCTCCAAATGGGCTGTATGTCCATCCGCATAACAAAAGAATGCCGGAATTTTTTATTTACGGACAAACCATTGAACCTATAGAAATTGAAGTATTTGGAGAATTTCAGATGATCGTGTTTCAACTCTACCCGTTTACCCTCAAAAATCTTTTTGGAATAGACCCAAAATCAATTAATGACAACTGCCACGATTTAGCCCATAATCCTACCCAAAACACTAAATTCTTTGAAAATTTACCAGAAAATAATGATTACAAGCACAAAATAAATATTATTTCCAATTATTTTCAAGAACTCATTGAGCGTGGTAAGGAAAATTACGACCATGCTATAATGGAGGCTATTGATAAAATATTGACTGCAAAAGGCAAACTACTCATAGCAGAAACAGCTAGGGAAGTTCATCTTTCCAAGAGGACTTTTGAAAGAAGATTTTTATCAGAAACGGGATTGACTCCTAAGCAGTTCGCAAAAATTATCCAATTTAATTGTTCGCTAACACAGCTTTCCATCAAAGGCTACAATGAATTGACTGACATCGTTTATCAAAACGGATTTGCTGATCAGTCGCATTTTATCAGGGTATTCAAATCATTTACTGGCCAAACTCCAAAGCAATTTGCGGGTTCACAAGCAGAAGATTGATTTTGTCGTTTTTATTCTATTTTTCCAGCCCTTGAGGTTTCAACTTTGCATAAAAAACCGATCATTATGCAACTACTTATTTTTGGAGCCACAGGCTCTCTCGGCTCGCATATTCTTAAGCAAGCATTGGCTAAAGGCTATAAAGTTAGCGTATTCACACGCCATCCCGTTAGATTAAAAGGTATAGAAAGGGCTGAATTAACAATTATACAGGTGATGTCTTTCGATTATCAGACGTAAAAAGTGCCATGAGGCGCATAAATGCTGTTTTTTGTGCCTTGGGTGATGGAGCGAAAGGAAACGTCCGAGCTGGCGGTACCCAAAACATTGTGAAGGCAATGGAGGAATTAGGAGTAAAACGGCTCATTTGCCAGACGACATTGGGTGTTGGTAATAGCTGGCAGAACCTGAATTTCTTTTGGAAATATATCATGTTCGGGTTTTTGTTAAAGAAAGCATTCCAAGACCATATTATGCAAGAAAAATACGTCACGGAAAGCAATCTGGATTATACCCTTGTCAGGCCAAGTGCTTTTACTGATGAGCCAGCTACAGCTAATTTTCATATTGGGTTTAATACTAAAATAAAAAACCTTAGGTTAAAAATTCCACGAGCTGATGTGGCCAACTTTATGTTGGAACAATTGGATACTGAAAAATTCATCGGGAAAATTGTAAATATTTCAACGTGATAAAAGTAATGATTTTACCTAACTTGAAATTGCGATTTATTGGAAGACGCTATGTTTCCTTGGAAACCATTCTTTATCAAATAAATTGTTTAATCCAAATCAGAAAAAATTTCCTCCAGGTCAAGTTTCAATCCCGGGATACATTTTGATTCGACAATATCACCAAAGGTAAAAAGTTTGGAGGATACATAGTTATTATCCACCAAGGTATATATCAACAGCGTAAGTTCGTAGGGTTGTATAATCCAGTACTCCTTTACGCCACTTTCTTCATAGACTTCATATTTGTTTTGGAGCTCTTTTCTATTGCTTCCCGGAGAAAGTATCTCCACGATCATATCTGGGGCACCGATACATCCAAATTCATCCAACTTGCTTTTGTCGCAGATCACACAGATATCAGGCTGAACAACCGTAAAGATATCTTCATTTTTGGTTGACTTGCCAGGTAGTCTCACATCAAAAGGAGCACCATATACGTCACAGGATTTATTTTTCAGGTAGGTGTGTAATTTTGTAAATACATTTCCTGATATTTTTTGATGGATTCGTCTTGGGGCAGCCGCCGCCGATTTGAAGGCTTTGCCTTTAATCAATTCGACCATTTCATCCAACTGCCAGGTCAGGTAATCAGCATAGGAATAGACGCCATATTCGGAAAAAGGCTCCTCTACTTTATTCTGATCTAGTGAATTTGTTTCAAAATCTTCCATTTTTCTAAGTTAGTAATTATCTGGCAGTTAAAAAAGGATAGAAGATCATAAAAAAATGGATAACCTATAGGCACGCGTTTTCAAAGCTTTTAGAAAAGCTCTGGCTCGAGACCCTGAACAACCACAAGGCAGATCTTCCAAAAATTGAATTTTTTGCAAAAGAAAAGCTTTCTTATAGTGAGACTTACAAATCTGATTTGGAATGGCTTATCTCATCTGTCAACTCCAACAGAGACTTTCAAAACCTTAAATTTCCGCCATTTCTTTCCAAGAATATTTCTATAGTTTGTACTTACTCCATTAAGTACTAAGTTGCCGGCATGTTGTGCTTATAAGCAAGAGCCCATTCCGATACTTTCATTTCACGCTGTTTATGAACCATATAAGGCATATAATAACAAACGAGTCTCCTAATTCCAGATGTGTATTATATGGTTTATATTTTGTTGCACATGAAGGGGCTTAATCCTTTATTGACGACACCATATGCCAAAGCTGTCAACCCATTGTTTATCCCTTCGGATACTCGTACTCAAAG
>JBBQXZ010000444.1:0-3236 GCA_038209145.1 Cytophagales bacterium
TCAACACAAGCAAGGAAGCAGCTACCCGACCTATCAATTTCCAATGGGAGAAGCGTACCAGTTTCGGGCTTTTTTCCTCATTAACCCGAGCATGAATCCGGTTTGCCAAGGTATCGAAATACCCTTCAGAAGCTGAAAAAACGGCTTTGTTCTTCATTGCTTCAAGATTAGTATCGTTTTTTTTCTTTTTCATCATTTTTTATAATATATCTCAATGATGTCATATCAGGAACTTTTTGATCTTGGTCACCGCGTGGTGATAACTGGCTTTCAGGCTTCCTTGCCCGGTGTTGGTGATTTCAGCAATTTCTTCATAAGTAAGGTCCTCATAGTATCTGAGGTGAAATACCAACCGTTGTTTGTAGGGTAATTTTAGAATCGCCTTTTGTAATTTCATTTGTACCTCATCGGCAGAAATAACGGGATCCTGCTTTAAATAAGGTTCCAGAGATGTACTGCTGTCTATCAGCATCCATTTCCATCGCTTGCTTTTTCGCAAAAACTGCAATGCCTCATTGGTGGCAATGCGGTACATCCAGGTGAACAGACTACTTTGATTTTCAAACGTGTCTAAGCCTTTCCAAATTTTTACAAACACCTCTTGCACCAGATCGTCTGCATCGTCATGGTTTATGACCAGCTTTCGGATAATACCATAAATCCCCTTTTGGTGGTAATGAACGAGCTTTCGAAATGCCTCTTCACGCCCGTCGGGCTTTTTTAATAAATCCAGAATCTCCTGATCGTGTTGCTCCAAGGGACGTATCGTTTAGCAAAGAAAGTAATATGCGGGACTTCTTGGCCCCGCATTTCAACTTTATTTATCAATCCCCAAAATCAACCGTTCTGTTCCAACCATTAACGGTAACGGTCACGTCATTGTCACAGGTTCCATCGCCAAAATCAATTCTCCGAACGATGCGGGGTGCATTTGACTGGGAAGGCATACCTACCGTCATCTCAATAACTCCGGCAACCCGGAGCATTCCCCCTACGGCATGACAACCAAAATCCAAAATGATGGGCTCAATGATTTCCTCCCTGAAAGCACGTCCCATGGTAGATCGGCCTGTTTTAAAGCCGGTAAGCCGTACCACCTTGGTAGCTGGGTCGCCGTCTCCCATGCCTTCTATCCATTCCCGGGTCATTTCGCCATTCATCACTACGCGGTTGCCATCTGGATGTACCATCGTAAAATCCCGCAGTTCCCTGGTGGATGTCAGGGAACCTTCATTGGTATTTTGAAGCCCAAGGACGTCAATTTGGCCCATATACTGTACCCGGTTGACAAAATAGTTGTCGAAAGTAATGACGCGGCTGGACATCCGGTCATTAATTTTTCCGGTGAATGTAACAATAATCTTACCACGCCTAAATCTACCATCGGGACCTTTGCAACCTTCAGTGCCAAATTCAAGCGTCATGACTCGCTTGCCTGTATCGCGAGTAATGGCCGCACAAGCGTCGAATCGGTCTAGCGTTCTGCTGTTTGCCGAAGGATCAATTTGATTTTGCGCAGTAAACACCATGTCAATTTCTAACTCGGCTGCGTCTCCCGCACTGGCACTGGATGAAAACATGGCGATGGTTTCGGTTTCCGTCACCCCATCGTCCATTCCTTGCAATTGATCTTCATTACACGAGATCAGTATACCTAAAGGTAATACCACCAAAGCCAACCATTTGGCTGTATTTTTAATTTTCATTCTGTTTTTCATGATTTTCCTTTGTTAGTTTCCTAATCCTTAGATGCAGAAAAGTACCTCAGGTATAACGGGCTTTCATTTTTTTTTAAAATAAATATAGAAGAGAGATCGCAAATGGAGATTTTTAAATGAAACGTTTGGAAATCGAAGTGCAGCAAAGACTTCGGGGCTGAAAGAAAATCGGGTGTAGTTGGCTATGGAAGGAATAGATTATGGTTGGGCTATAATTTTATTGGAAATATGTGGAGATATAGTGGAAATGAGAGATATGCCCGAAATATTTAAAAACATATATCTATATAAATGGAAATCGGAGTGTAGCGGAGATCCCGAGCAGTGATGACGAATCGGGACAATGCTGAAATCTGAGAATAGCGGATATTTTGAAAAGAATGGCTAGTTGGGATATTTTTGAAGTGAAAACAGGTGAGACCGGTCTCCCCTATCTTACTATCCTGTAGCGAAAGAGTAATCATTTTTGGAGCCGTAGGCTGCCTGATAAATCTATCAATCCTCTTTATCGGCATATACCCCAAATAACACCACAGAAAATACTCCGAAACTCCGAATGTAGTGTTTTTTAAAAAGAAAAGATTGGACTATTATTACAAGGCAGAAGGCTTGCTTCCTTGGGGGAGGTAGCTTCGCTAAATAGCTGGGCCGGCTGTGAAGGGGTCGTTGGCGATTGGGTAACAAAAGACTTGGGAGTAATTTCTTTTAATAAATCAAAATTAGAAATACCTTCGTTATATCCGATTTATTGACGATTAAACATGAATTGATACGAGGCAGGAAATCAATATGCAAGTAAACTGAACAAAATAAAAAGGGAGGCCAAAAGACAAGGGGAAGAAAATCGGGAGAAAGAGGTTTCTAAATTTCGGAAGAAAGTGTCCCTTATGTCGGCATCAGGCAATCAACCTGTTTGCATAGATTAATTAATTTTGGAATTTTTTTCCTTCTAAAATCCCATGGCGATATTCATCTGATTATGACGTTATATTATTCCTGATCACAGTGAATCAATAACTTAGGCTTGAATCTGGCAATATAAAAACATCACATCCATTACACTTTGCCATTGAGAAGAAGGAGGATATTCCTTTTCTCCAATTTTTAAATCACAAAATGCCCTTTGTAGCTCTTAATGGAATAAGTCATTTGGCTTGTATTTCTCTTTGTTTTATTCAGATAGGAGAATAAATCAAGTGTGGAAAGTTTATGAAAAAAGCCGATGAGAAATCTCACCGGCTCTACTTTACTAGAAATTAAAAAGGAATTAATAGCCTGGATTTTGAACCAAGAAACCTATCTCATTTGATGCTCCATCTATGGCTCTTTGAGGAATCGGGAACAATCTTTTGTTGACATCGCTATCGGTCTTCTCCGTCCAGCTATCCTCGTATCGCCCAAATCTGATTTGATTGGTTCTTCTAAGACCTTCCCAGTACAGCTCAAATCCGGATTCACGGAATAATATGTTCAAATCAAGGGCGCTGAGAGGATCCGGAGTCTGTGCAGGACGAGCGT
>JBBQXZ010000445.1:0-3221 GCA_038209145.1 Cytophagales bacterium
TAAAAAAACTTTATAAGTCGGATAATCGTGCGAAAAATTAATTTTAATGATTTTTGGTAATAAAACACCCAAAATCAAAATTTTATTCCGATTTATTATTTCACCCTTCATTTGAACTTCTTTTCTTATCCCACCAAACATAAATGACAAAACCAATCAAGCTAATGGCTGTGACCCAGATAAGCCCGCTTTTCAGCCGATCATTTGTCTCGCCCAAATAGGCGATCAGTAGGGTGAGTGGTAAAATGCCCAACAGTGTAGCGCCCATAAACCGCCAATATCCCATTCTCAGAATACCCGCCACAAAACTGACGGCATCATTGGAAAGAAAAGGAGAAATCCTGGTGATGATGACAGCCCAAAAACCATATTTGACCAGAAAACCCTCAATTTTTTCTTTCGATTTTGCTCCCAAAATTCGTACAATTAGAGGAGTGCCCAACGATTTTCCTATGCCGTAGCCAATAGTGGAGGCAGTAAATATGGCTATCAAAATGATCAGGGAACCAAAAAGAGGACCATAAGCGATGATGGAAACCACCATAACGACTACTGAAGGAATTACAAGCAAGAACATTTGCAGCACCATCACGAAGATGATCACCAAAGGGCCCCACCAACTGAACTGTGATACCCATTTGGCGATTTTTTCTTCATTGCCACTTCTGAGTACTTCCCACGATTCTTTGACAAAATGATTTACTTCTGAATTTAAAAAATATGAAACCACCAATGTTGCCACCAAAATGATGGATAAATAAAGCGGCCATTTTGATTGTTTTTGTTTACCTTCCTTCAGCATAATTAATATTGAATTGATAAAAGCGCAGTTTTAACAACGTTTTTTTCGTCTGATTTAAACTCCATTATACCGTTTGAATATCCTGTCTCCAACTGGTTGGCTGGAGCTTCTTCGGATCAAGTCGGGATTGGTGAAATTAAACAGGAGTTTACGAACAATATCAATGCCAAGGCGGCGCAGCAGGATTTTAATCAGGGAAAAACCATTTCAGCATCTTCTCTCTTTGTTATGGGTTTAAAGGTTTTGAGGTTGCATGATCTTCCCTAAGATCTCCGTCAGGAAAACGGAATGTGTCAACAAAATACCCATCGGTTTCACGGATCAACCGCCTGGGAATGATTATGAAATCAGGGTACCCGTCCATGAAGGCATTTTACCCCAGCTATCACAGAGTCTCAGTTTAAAGGTATTAAAACTATTTTTTTTCAGATGGTACCTTCTTAAATTTTCCGATATCATGGCTAAAATCACCAATTTTCCAAGTACAATCATCTTGATATCATCCACTTTTTGACATATTTATTATATTGTGGGCTTACGGGTGAATAAATCAAAAACCTTGGCGAGACTCTCCGCATCCCCCACATTACCGGGGTAAACCACATAAGGCATCCCCGGAAACATGGTTTCATCTCCCAGTTTCCATACTGGAACCCCGGGGATAATTTGCCCCAAAACAATGGCTTTTTTCATTTTTAGCCCCTTCACGGCAATATCATTGGAGGTGATGCCTCCTTTGGCTATAAAAAATGCAGGTTGTGTTTTTAGCATTGAAACCATCCGGACCAAAAAACCCGTCACCTTATCACCTATTGCCAGACTTTCTTCGGGGCTGTTTCCTGAAACCAACTTTCGGGAGGTGTACACTACAGCATGTACCCCAGAGGCCACACAACTTTCAATTGTTCCAACAACCTCATTCAAGCGTGATGGATTTGAAATTTCTGAACCAATGATTTGCTCTACGGATAAGGGGATGGCCTTTATGCCTTCCTTTTTCAACAGGTTTTCAAGCTGGGATGTGGATTTATCCACATAAGATCCCACTACAATCAGGCCACCAATATCAGCGTAACTGGAGTTTTGGGGAGGGGACCAGGCCAACGCATCCATACCGGTAAAAGCAGAAACAAAGGAAGCGGCTGTCCTGAATTTAAAACCTTTGCCACTTTTTATCAAGCGGTGTATTACCAGACAGGTCTTTTCCAATTCCCGATAAGAAGTATTGTTGATGACCATCACATCATTGCCCTCAAGGGCATTCAACTTTTCAAAAATAACTTCATCGCCACGATGTATATCTTCTATGGAAAGGCTTTTCACAGTTTCATGCTTTATCCTTCCCTCCGATTTTTCCTCCACCCATTTGGTCAGGTCGGCATTGACATACCCGAAACTCTTGTCCCTGGCAAAAGCCGTCTCTGAAACCCGGACCCTTATCCCTGCTTCCAATATATAATGAATATTGTCTTCTGTGATCCTTCCACCCTCAAAAAAGGCGGGAATCAACAAGGTAGGCAAATGGCCCAATCCGGCTCCCTTGCTTAATGCCTCGACTTCGGAGGGAAAATAACCCCTGAGCGTGGAATCACTTCTGCTTATAATCAGGAATGGTCGACCTGTCTTCTCAGAAGCTTTTTTCAAATTTTGTCCGATCTCCCGTGCCCTTTCAGTAGCCTTTGCTTTTGCCAGGCTCCTGGTGTTGGCCAATACGAAAAACAATGGGGTATTGATTTCAAATTCATGGGTGAATGCGTCCGTAGACCAATAACCCAACACAGGAACACCATGCGCTGTTTGCGTACCGGTAGGATCATCATCTACAATCACCAATGATGCGTGCTGATCAAAAAACAAGTTCCTGATTTCATTTTTAAAAGGTCTTTCAAATGGATTTTTTATATCCTTCATACTATAAATATTTTGTATTGGCCGAACCAAAACCCTGACGGAAGCACCATCCCCACACCCATCTTTGATAAGTTGTAGCGATCTAGTTTATGATTCTGTATCCCACATCATATATCATTGCCATCTCCCCCTGCTTATTAAGGCAAAACGGGGAAACGTTCAGGATTGGATTTTGTTTTCTCCAGAATGGGCGTTTATATTTTTGATAAAAGACCTCAAGACCCATCAAAGTAGTCCAACAAATCTACCAGACAACCGGGTCAAATGACACACAACAGGTAATCAAAAAAGTAGGTAGTGCACCACTCAATTTTTAACTCACTGATAAACGGATTGTTAATTTAATGAAGAGTCAAGTTGTTTAACCAATAGGGCTCAGTTCAACCTTTCGCACCAACATTTCCGCCCCTTCGGATTGGATCTGGATTTTGCCTCTTCTTGGTTTTACTTCCAACGCCCTGTTTACCAAAACACCGTTCAGATAGATGGTAATCTCTCCATCCAATAC
>JBBQXZ010000446.1:0-3220 GCA_038209145.1 Cytophagales bacterium
GGGTGGTTGTTCAGAAAGTGAAAATCCTTCAGGTCGATCATCTGCTGATGAATCAGCTTTGGCAAAAAGATTGACCGGTTGTTGGAAGACAGGTCCACCAGTCTGTTTTTATATACCTGCAAGATATCCTGAAGCATCGAATCCTATTTAAACGGTGAATCTTTTTCTTTTGCCATGTGGTTATAGACAACACCATCCATGATCCCAGGGACCCATTTGTTCAGAAAATGTGCCAACTTTCCCTGACTTGTCAAAACAATATCCCGTTTTCTTTTCAAGGTAGCCTGGAGGATTTCCTGTGCCACCTCTTCCGAACTCATCATCTTACTTTCATCCCTCGGAGATTCTTTTTGGGAACTGCCGTCGGCTGTCAACGCAATATTCCGGATATTGGATTCGGTAAATCCCGGGCAAGCCACCAACACGTGGACGCCTAACTTCATCACCTCTGTTCTCAGGGATTCAAAAAAACCGTTCATGGCAAATTTACTTGCCGTATAGGCCGTTCGGGCGGGCGTTCCCCTGAAACCGTTGATCGAGGAAACGGCGACGATGGAACCCTTATTGGCTATTATCTCCGGCAGGCACGCCTTGGTAAGGTAGACCGCCCCCCAAAAATTGGTATCCATCACCTGGTGGAAAACCTTCAAATCCAGCTCGCTAAAAAGGGCCCGCATGGAAATGCCTGCATTATTGATCAAGATATCAATTTTGCCAAAATGTGTAACCGTCTCCTCCGCCACATTTTTGTTGTCCTCTTGCGAGGCTGCGTCAGCCAAAAAGCCCAGACAGTCAACACCCGCATTTTGCAGCTGAACCAGGGTATTGTCAATTTTTGGCTGGCTTCTGCCGGTGATGACAACTTTGGCTCCAGAATTGCCAAAAGCAAAGGCACATGCCTTACCAATGCCGGATGTGGCTCCCGTTATGATGACTACTTTATCTTTTAATTTCATATGTAAAATCGAGTATTAGGCTAAAGTAGGAAAAATTCAGTTGAAAGTAACCTTTTGACACTGCCCCATTGTTTCAGGTTAATCAAAAAAAAAACGAAAATTAGTTGGCTTTGTCCAATTTCTGTTTAAATGACCTACTTCCAGGGCTTTCACTGGAAAGGTTGGTTTTTTTTACGATTCTTGCTACATAGGCGTTGTTTTCGGGATGCTCAAGGTCAAAAGAAACCTGTATGGGATCGCCAGGTTTAAGATCTCTTTTAGAACTGTGGCCAGCCTTTGTTTTTCCCGAATAGGATATTCCACTATGCGTAAACGAATAATTAATTTCGTAGAGATAATACCCCAAAAACGCCGGCTTCCATTTCTTATCCACAACTTCAGCACGCACAAAATCCTTTTCCTTTCCCCACAACTTCGTTTGTTCATTAAGTACAAAGTAAAATAACAATATCAATAGGAGCAAAATCCCTGAAGCCAAAATCCAACGCCGAAAACGCTGTTTTTCCTCTTTTAAAATGAGGTCCATGGAAAACCGTTTAGGTAAAGGTTTACTTAAACCCGGGAAAAAATATACCTCTGTAATACTTGTATCCCCCTGAAAATACATGATCAACATCCTTTTCATCTCAGATACGGAAGCCGGGGCGTGGGAAATAACAAACTGCTCCTTGTCATGAGAAATCACTGCCGAAAATCCATCCCTTTCCAAACTTCCCCCTACCTCGATCCAATTATCCGAATCCTTTTCAAGCACTACCTGATGAAATTCTTTCCAATCGAGGGAATCCATAAACCCAATTATCTTATTTAACGTTGCCTCTTCAGCTACTACTTTCTCTATCTTGCCAAAATTGCCAATCCAACTAAGTTTCATATAAAGGCTTTACTTACCGAATAACTTTACCAACTATCCCCTCAAAAATAAGAAATTATCAGGTGTCCGGTATACCCCAAGTTTAAATTTCTTTAATTTTACATCCTATGTCGAGAAAAATGAAGCATCAGGTCATCCAAGGATTGACCATAGAGCGAATTGCATCAGAGGGGAAATGCGTTGCCCACTACGAGGGAAAGGTGGTATTTGTCTCCCAAGTAGCTCCCGGCGATGTGGTGGACATCCGGGTGACCAAGGGAAGAAGCAGTTTTCTGGAAGGGGACGTGATTCATATTCAACATTACTCCCCTGATCGGGAAGAACCTTTTTGCAGTCATTTTGGCGTGTGTGGAGGATGCAAATGGCAGCACATTTCCTATCCCCTACAGCTAAGCTACAAGCGACAACAAGTCATAGACCAGTTTCAACGGATTGCCAAAGTACCCATCCCCGAAGTACAACCCATCATCGGTGCAGCCAGCAGTACCTACTACAGAAACAAGCTGGACTATACCTTCTCCAATAACCGGTGGCTGACAAAAGAAGAAATTGACACAGAAGAAACCTTTGAGCGAAGTGCACTCGGTTTTCATGTTCCCAAAAGGTTCGATAAAATCGTTGATATTACCCACTGTTATTTGCAGGAAGGAATTTCCAACGAGGTCAGGAACAGCCTCCGTAATTTTGCCTTGGCAGAGGAAATCAGCTTCTACGACATCGTCCAGCAAACGGGAATCTTGAGAAACCTCATTATCCGAAATACACTTAGTCTAGAAACCATGGTCATCGTTCAGTTTGGTGAAGACAACGGAGAAGCCATCGAAAAGGTGATGAGTTTCCTGAAAGATAAATTCCCCCAAATTACCTCCTTGCTGTATGTCATTAACCTTAAGAAAAACGAAACATTTCACGATCTTGAGGTGATTACCTTTTCAGGTAAGGACTACATAGAAGAAGAAATGGAAGGGCTGCGTTTCCGGATCGGCCCCAAATCCTTTTATCAGACCAATCCTGCCCAAGCGCAACGGCTTTATGAGGTGGCCAGGGACTTTGCTGGACTTACAGGTATAGAAGTGGTCTATGACTTGTATACAGGTACAGGTACGATAGCCAGCTTTGTCTCCAGGCAGGCCAAAGAAGTGATCGGGATAGAATATGTGGAGGCAGCCATCGTGGATGCCAAACTAAATGCCGAAATCAATGGCTTGACAAATATCCGGTTTTATGCCGGAGATATGAAAGACATGTTTACCGGAGAATTCATCCAGCAGCATGCCCGTCCGGATGTGGTGATTACCGATCCACCCAGAGCAGGCATGCATGCGGATGTCATCCAGACATTGCTGGATCTTGAAGCTCCCAAAATCGTTTATGTCAGCTGCAATCCTGG
>JBBQXZ010000447.1:0-3167 GCA_038209145.1 Cytophagales bacterium
CAATATGGTGGAGCAGATCGCCTCCGTTCGGACCATGTTCAGTAGCCCAAATTTCTCCTGTTTGGTTATTCATGGCCAAACCCTGATTGTTTCGGTGCCCATAACTGAATATTTCAGGCCGAAGATTTCCAGGTGCGACTCCCACAAATGGATTGTCTTCCACTACACCGCCATCATCCTTTAGTCTAATGATGGAACCTGCCGGATCGGTGAGATCTTGGGCATTCCATCTCAGCCCTCTGTCCCCTATAGAAAACATAACAGTACCATCTCCGGGAAACAATATTCTGGAACCATAATGCCTGCCGGGATTGGTTCGGGGTACTTGGGCATAGATGGTTTCCAGATCCGTGAGTGTTGCGTTCTCCGCGTCTATCTTGGCACGGGCAAGGGCAGTTCCAGTTCCATAATCCTCTTCCCCGGTCACAGAATCATCATCACCGGGGCTGGAATAGGTGAGATAGATCCACCCGTTTGATGAATAGTCAGGATGAACAGCTACGTCCAATACCCCACCTTGGTTACCTCCTTTTGTAGGGGAGATATCATCTTCGGTTGGATCTATTTTTGGCAAGCCTTCAAGTTTAATTACTTTTTCGCCATCGATCAGGTAAAGACCGCCGGGTCTTTCAGTCACCAGCATCTTCCCGTCTGGAAGCCAAGCCAGTGCCCAGGGATGTTCCAAGCCTTTGACGACCTGGGTGATGCTTACGGATGCATCTTCTGTGGAGATATTATTTTCTATAATTTCATTGGTGGTCTCTACCTGAGCCCAACCCAATAGAGAAGTTTGAAAAAATACAGCCAATGCAATCAAGCTTTTTCTGTACCTTTCCGGATTAAATAATGAATTTTTCATGGAATAGTTGGTTAGTTAACTTTTCTTTTTTCGGTTTACCTAAACAAAATTGATTCCAAACGTGAAAATTTAATGTTTATAACAAAAAACTGTAATTAATACGCTTTCTATTTTATGACTTGTC
Source organism: Cytophagales bacterium (assembly GCA_038209145.1). Classification (GTDB taxonomy): domain Bacteria; phylum Bacteroidota; class Bacteroidia; order Cytophagales; family Cyclobacteriaceae; genus Lunatibacter. Next base: position 984 of record JBBQXZ010000447.1, read on the forward strand.
AGAAATCAGTGTCAGAACCCTCTAAGTCTAATATTTTTATCCATGTGTTTCGATAGAGAACCTCATGGCCCTCAGCTTGGAGTTTGATTCCGCCAGGCCTGTCAGTAATTCCTTTGCCGCCGTCATTGCCGCCGTCCATTCCTGAATTAGGTCCACCCCATACTTGCTGAATGGGCTGGTTGGTGTGTATTTTTTTGCCGTTAAAATAGATCGTCACCCTTGCCTTTTCCGTCAGCTTGCCCTGGGTGTCAAACCTTGCTGCCCGAAAATTGATATCGTAAGCATTCCAAGCACCGACTCCATTGTAGAATTGATAAGGAGCGGCATGTTCGTTGATAATGGCGGCCATACCGTGAGATGTGCTGTCCCCATCCAAAATCTGGATTTCATACCTGTTTTGCAGATAAACACCACTGTTTCCCCCTTCATTGGCAATCAGAAACTCCACATGCAACCTAAAATCCTTGAATTCTTCTTTGGTGACAATGTCCGCGGCTCCATATTTTCCACCGGCGCCCGCAGGATCGTTTGAGCTAACAGCATTCCCTTTATCCACGGGATCCTTTACGATCGCCCATTTGATGGGAGGTTCTGCGGATAACCTGGGGCCTTCCCAATAGTGCCATTTGCCATGCAGCATTTTCTTGGAACCGTCGATCAGCATTTCGGCTCCTTTCGGTGCCTTGACACCCACACCGACTTGGGCAAAGGAAATACCATTGATAAACACTAGAATACAGAAAAGAAAACTATGGCGCAAAATTGGGTTTAGTTTCATTGGGGAAATTTTTTAAGGGTGGAAAAGGTATAAGGATTGCAGGGCACCTAAGAAGGACGAGCTACTTTTAGGTTTACGTTTATTAGGTCATTGATGGACATCTCTCAAGAGATCATTGATTGTTTTTACCGGATTGAAGGTAATCAGCGGAACTGCTACAAATATGGAATTCCAACCGGCCATCGATCCGTTCCAGAGTCCGGGAAGTTCCTGGGCTTTTACCGCACGGCCGTTTTTTGATTTTTCTGTGATAAAACCCGTTTTGGGATCCCTGTACATCAGCAAGTTAAACTTATTGCCCTTATAGTCACGCACGCCGCAGACCAAGTCTGTAGGGTTGAAATGGGAGGATTTTTGGAATTTTTCCTTTTGGTCCGGATTTTCGAGGTCCAGCTGGGCTGTCTCTCCGATCTGAAGGGAAAGTGATCCATCCGGTTCTTTGACCCAAAAGGGTCCGCCGCCCGGTTCGCCGGTATTCTCCACCATGCCGCATACTCGAATAGGTCGGTTTAGTTTGCTGCGAAGAAATGTCGCCTGTTCTTGCAACTTTCCGTTTTCAAATCCATCAGGAACCTTGGAGCCAACTTTCTTGGTATAAACTTCTTTTGCCTGTTGAACGGTAGATTCAGAGATCTCATTATCCATTGCGTCCAAGGACCTAAAAACCGCTCGTTGGACATCCAACAAGACGCCTCCTATTGCCCGCTTAAAAGAAACGGTCGGTTCTTTCAGGCGGTCGGGAACCACATTGTCTATATTCTTGATAAAGATGATATCGCCGTCGATTTCGTTGAGGTTTTCCAGCAAGGCACCATGTCCGGCAGGACGGAATAATATTTCCCCATCTTCTTCGACAAACGGATTGTTGTCCATATCTACCGCAATGGTATTGGTGTATGCCTTTTGTTGGGAAAAGGAAATCTCAAAGGTTACCCCAAAATGCCGCTCCATCACAGGCTTGACAGCGGCAATGTGTGTCTCAAACTTTTCCTGATGCTCCGGGGAAACGGTAAAATGAAGCCGGACTACTTTGCCCAGACCCAACCCATACTGAGCCCCCTCCACGAAGTGTTCCTGTACCGGTGTTCTACTCCCATCCGGATAGGCATGGAATTTCAGCAATCCCTTGGGCAAGGTTCCATATTCCAGGCCATCTTCATCGAGTAGGTGGTGGACGATCAGTTGGTAGTTTTGTTCGGCGATTGCCTGCTCGATGCTGCTTCCCCCGTTTTTCAAACTATTATCCAAATCTTCATAAAAGGCAAAACCTTCCAGTTGTTCTATGAATTTCTTGGTAAAGCCATCTTTTTCCAGATCATTGTGTCCGGCTTCTAAAAACCCAAAGAGATCTTTGAACATGCGGCTGGCAGCACCGCTTGCGGGTACAAATTTGATGATGGATTTTT
>JBBQXZ010000448.1:0-3167 GCA_038209145.1 Cytophagales bacterium
TTCTTTGTTATCCAGCACTTTTCTTAAATCCCATTCCAGCTCAGGCTTCAAACCGGTTTTATCGGCTACTATTTTTGATTTGGAGTCAAAGAGTGCTTCATCCGTATCACAAAGCACCTTCAAAACCACGTTATGGCTGTCTTTCAGGCTGCAATAATTATTGATGTGTTCGGATCCCTGATTTCGGATACCGATCTGAGCCAGATGAATACGTTCATTGGACCCGATAATGGCGGCATAACTTTTAGCACTGAATCCCAAACCACCCATGGTGAGGCCGACTGAACCCAGCGCGGTTTTTTTTAAAAATTCCCTACGTTTTGTCATGTTAAAATGGTGATTAATCCCTGGTTATTCAGTTATTCATATATCGATAAAATTTGTCTAATATTCTCTTTGGTCTATGATTTGTTTAGAAAACCGAACTTTATCGTAAGTAAGGTATAAGGGCGTTGACAATGATAAAGAATATTCTCTCCATTACATAATGATCTTTTCCTTTTGAGCTGGAAATTTTCAATTCATGATACAAAGTACTTCCAATTTGCTGTCAGTTTTTAATTTCCTATTTTGTATATTGGAAATGTTTACTGATTCTTGAATCGTCTTCCCAATCTCCTGTTAAATTCCAAAATCCCCAACCTATTTAATTAAGCATCTTTAAAACTTTCTGTGTATGACTTTAGAAACCGTTTTCAGTATCTGCAGTACATTGGCCTTGTTAAGCTGGATTGCTTTATTTGCTTTTTATCCCAGAAAGTGGATTTATAAACTTTTGTTTTCCGGCGTTTTGGTGCTATTTGCCCTTACTTACCTGTATTTTATAATTTTAGGATTGTCAGCTGAGTCCGAAGGGGGCTTTGGCAGTTTATCCGAGATAGCAGCTTTGTTTCAAAAAGAAGAAGCCCTATTGGCAGGTTGGATTCATTATTTGGCTTTTGATTTATTTGTGGGTATGTGGATAACTCAGGATGCGGACAAGAGAGGAATTAACCGGTGGTTGGTATTACCCTGTCTTTTTTTCACTTTTATGCTTGGTCCCGTAGGTCTGTTAATGTATATAATTATTAGGATGATCAGGTCAAAACAACTGATTCAAAATCCTTTTCAATATGAAACTAATTCGGGAAGTATTATATAGAAATAAGGCTCTGGCCTGGTTTGGGATCCTTAATTTTATTGCCTTTGCGTACTTCTATCCATTTCCGCTTTAGATCAGCGTATACTGATAAGCGTTAACATTTGGATAAAACCCATGAAATTTTGTATTTCTATTGGTATATTCAGCTGGACGATGGCCTGGTTTTTACACCATCTGCCGCAAATTAGAAAAGTTAGAATTATCACATTTGTTATTATTGGAATGTTGGGGATAGAGCTTCTGATCATAATCATGCAGGCGGCAAGAGGCGAATTGTCCCATTATAACATTTCCAACCTTTTAAATGCAGTACTTTTTCAAATCATGGGAATAGCCATTGTGGCCAATACTTTTATGGTTTTTTGGACATTTCGATTATTCGGGAAAGCAAAACAATTACCCGCTGGGTATCTCCTTGGCATCCGGTTGGGCATGCTTGTTTTTATCATTGCAAGCCTTGAAGGCTTCCTTATGACCTTCAACTTAGGCCATACTGTAGGGGCCGCCGATGGTCAGGAAGGGATTTTTTTTCTGAATTGGGCAAAATCCTATGGAGACCTCAGGGTATTTCATTTTTTGGGCTTACATGGTTTACAGATTATCCCTTTATTTGCCTGGTATTTCTCCAGAGAAAAAAGGATTTTGGTTGTTGTTTTTGCTGTAATCTATTTACTGTTTTCCCTGGGTACATTGTGGAATGCCTTGGCAGGAAAGGGGCTTTTCGATTTTGGAATTACTTCTGGTTAAGATACCTTTGAACTTGAGTTCGATTGTTACTTACCTAACAGCCCTTAGGGGCTAAACAATAATAACCACGGGTGCAAGCCTGTGGAAAGTGAATTTAAACTGCTTTATTTTGGCGGCATTGTTGCCTTTCCCAGCAACAATGATGACAAAATCCAACTGATACTCTTTCCTTGATAGTTTGCCGAATAAGTTGAACTCAGGTTTTGAATAATATAAGAAGGAATTTGGATCCATAATAAACCCTTCCAACAACGAGTTGTAAATTTCCTTATCAATAAGCAAAACTCTTCCAATGGTCTGTCAGTTCTGCTTTGTTCAATTCTCCTGTATAAATTAACAATCTGTACCTGATAATTTCCGATTCACCTTTTTCAATCTTCCAGTCTCCCAGTATTTGTCTTGATGGACCAAGTCCCATTTGGCTATCAACCCGCCAAGGTGTAGGAAAGGCTTTATTGCTGGGATGGTCAAAGATGGCGATATGTGCCAGATCTTCTCTACCCCCAACTTTTATTCCGATATCGCTCCAAATAGCCCGTTGACCCTCCCCCTCCATGTTTCGCTGACCGGAAGCATTAAGGATTTCACCAATCGTTTCCCTATCCCAGGGCATGCGCACAAAAAGGCCTCCCACATAGAATTTCCCCATGAGCACATCCGTTTTTGCTTCTCCCTTCCATTCCAGATCCAGTATATACGTGTCACCCAATTGCTGCATGGACCAATTTTGGGTTTCAACCAGTATCGTACTTCCCGTTGAGTCGAGCATGTCATAAACCGTCTGCCAACTGACTTTCTCCCCTTTTCCTTCCAGTATTGTAGCCGAAACACCCCGCCAATAATCGCTATTCCATTGCATAAAATAATCCCTTCCGTTTACCATTTTTAACCCCCAATAAATTCCCGTCTGATGTGGATGGTGAGCGGGACTGAATTCGGTAAGCACCCCCTTGCCATCCGGAGCAATAATGGGATGAAGATATGGACGCTCTTCCTGTTTGGCAATTTGGGTCAGGATAGGCTGGTCTTTTTTATCCTGAAAGACAGCGATACTTCCAACCGCCTTGTCTTGTTCAATGCGGAGCATGTGCGGTTTTTTTGGTTCCTGCTGAGACTTAGAACCTGCAAGAAGGTTTATCACCGCCACATCATCCAGCGGGGAAAGCTCCAAATCTCCGGTTTGAATACGGATATTTCGAAATCTGATCGAGAAACTACCCTGGGGATCGTTTTCATTGTTGGCATGCAATTGAAGGCCGATAAACCCTTTCGGATATCT
>JBBQXZ010000449.1:0-3160 GCA_038209145.1 Cytophagales bacterium
CACCTGGGATTCAAAGCGGTAGCCGTGAATGTGAGTGATATTGCCGCAATGAATGCCATCCCCAAACAAATTACCGTCAGCATCGCGCTTTCCAACCGCTTCCCGGTAGAGGCAGTGGAAGAATTGTACGAGGGGATCAATTTGGCAGCAACCCATTACAATGTGGATGTGGTAGGAGGGGATACCACCTCTTCCCGGTCAGGGCTTGTCCTGTCCGTTACTGCCCTGGGAGAGGCTTCCAAAGAACAGCTCGCATACCGATCTGGGGCTAGGGTAAATGACATCCTTTGTGTAACAGGTGATCTTGGGGCCGCACTGATGGGACTTCAGGTTTTAGAAAGGGAAAAACAGGTTTTTCTGGCCAACCCCGACATGAAACCGGATTTGGATAAGTATGCTTATATCACCGGAAGGCAACTTAGGCCGGAGGCCCGTATGGATATTATCCATGAGCTCAGAGACCTGCAACTAGTGCCTACCAGTATGATGGATGTTTCGGATGGCTTGGCTTCGGAGCTTTACCACATCTGCAAAGCCTCCGATGTCGGTGTACTGATCTATGAAGACAAACTGCCCATTGATAAGCAAACCTACGACACAGCCGTTGAACTTGGCATCGATCCAATCACCTGTGTGCTCAACGGCGGGGAAGATTATGAATTGCTTTTTACAATCCGGCAGGAAGATTTCTATAAATTGGAAAAGCACCCCGATGTACATTTTATCGGACATGTGACTTCCCCTTCGGAGGGAAAGTTTTTGGTCACCAAGAGCGGAACGGCCGTGGAATTAAAAGCCCAAGGATGGAAACATTTTTAAGGAAGTAATTTTAAAATTCAGGAAGGTCTAGCTCTACAATTAGTCGTTTTGCCTAATCGTTGGGGTAGGGAATGAAAAGAAAGTTTGTGAATGTTTCATCCACTACGAACAGACAGCAAAACTCATCGGGATCCTTGTAGGTTTGTTGAAACCGTTCCACGGCCTCTTCTTTGCTTAATTTGCGTTGCATAATTGTTGCCAAATATGGCCTATTCTTATTTTGCCGAAATTGGTGAACTTGTAATTACCGATTACATTTTAGGAAGAACTTATTAAATTTTGATAAAATGTAGAAAGTTCTTTGACTAATTTCTGGTTATCAAACTTTTCCAAAACCAAATTCCTGCCTTTTTTACCCATTTCGTTTCTTAATTGTTCATCCCCTATAAGTATCGATATTTTTTCAGAAAGTGCATTTATATCTCTTTCAGCAACCAAGAAACCAGTTTCATTTTCAACAATACCCTCAGGAATACCATTATGAAACGTTGATACTACTGGAAGTTTCATTAACTGAGCCTCCTGGAGTACCAATCCTTGTCCTTCGGTATTTCCATCAGATGCTGTTATGCTTGGCAAAACAAAAATATCCGCCTCCCTATACAATTGAAAAATCTCGTCTTTATTCTTCGCTCCGTGGAGAAATACCCATTCCTTTAATCCTAATTCCTCTATTAATTCCTTAAATTTATCATACAATATTCCATCCCCAACAATATGGTATTCCAATTTCTGGTTCTTCTTTCGAAGCTTTGAGAACGCCATAATCCCATAGTAAATGCCCTTTTTCTCTACAAGCCTGGCAACAGTTAAAAGCTTGTGGCCATCCCTTTTGAACTTTTTATCTGAAAGATTAAAATCAATTAAATCAACTCCTAAAGGAATTTTATTTATTCTTTCTTCAGGAAATCCAAGTTTCACAATTTTTTCTTTCAAATAATTAGAAATGGCAATATACCCGTCAAATTGCTGAACGATGCTGGCATAATATTTAGCATCTAGCTTATATCTACTGGCATCATATCCATAAAAGCTTAAAACCAGTTTCCCGCTAAGGATAGCCAGTGATCTTGCTTGAACTGCCACTTTACCTAGTGGCCCAAAGTGGCAGTGAATAATATCAAACTTTTTTTTTCCTATCAATGGCAGCATCCTAAAAAACAAACTGATTTTTGTACCTACCGGGTAGGGCAATGATAATATCCGATTGATTATTTCAATATTTGAAAAATTCTTTACTACCAGCCAGGCACATTTCAATTTAGCCAATACTGAATTATCAGGTACAATCGGCGGATAAAAAGTTTTATCCAAAAGCCCATATTTACCTACTTTAGGATGTGTTTTAATTTCATCGAGATTTCTTGATGGAAATATTTCCACGTCATGACCGAGATCAAGCAATGCGGTCACCTGGTTCAATATAAATGTTTCTGAAAGCTTGGGAAAAGCTTCAACAATAAAGGCAATCCTCATGAAGTCATTATTTTAAAGAAATTAAATTACTTGGGTGATGCTACCTAAATAAGCCATTTCGGAAGCGGTCATCTCATGTTTGTCCCGGTGTAGACAGAGGCAGTCGTTTTTAAATTGAAACACATCATACAATGCGTATAGGTATTTCAAAGAATGGCGGTAATCCTTATCATTTAAATGCTTGTGTTCATATAGAATCACGATTGGCTGGTACCTTTTCAAATCCAGTTGAGATAAAATTAGCCAGTCATATCCTTCAGTATCCAGATGAAGCAAGTCAATTTGCTTCATATTAAATTGATTGAGCAGATCAGAAAGTTTAATTCCCTTAATCTTTACCTTTTGGATAAAAGGTTCAAACTTACCATCCATATGCCCAAGGATTTGGTCTCTGTTAAAAGACCCTATCTGATCGTACCATTCGGGTAAATTAGGGATTACGAATTTGGCATGTTTATCACCATAGTAGAAGTATTCTTTTGTCCCTTCATTGACAGCATTATTAGAGAACTGAAACCTTGTGGGATTTGCAAGCTTTAGGTAATTTTTTTTCAATCGCCCAAACAAATAGGACACCGGTTCTACAAACAGGCCTTTCCATTCGACTCTTTCCTCCATAATTCTGAACAAAGGATCTCTTGTCTTCCCATCATTTGAACCTATTTGAAGTACATTTGCTTGTTCTTTATCGATTGCCTTCGTTATCCAACTACCAGGGCTTAGCATCAAAGATTCTCCTTTATTCTTGCTAAAAAACGTAATGTATTCAAATAATTTAGACTTGCTCATAGATGGTGGAATGTCGTTATATATAAGATTCAATAAATTTATACCCTTATCAAAATCTCCCGATTCGAACATTTGC
>JBBQXZ010000450.1:0-3155 GCA_038209145.1 Cytophagales bacterium
CCTAACCTCGCTGTTTCTACCGAAAATTCATTCAAATAAGACTTGAGATAAAAGAGCAAATGGATAACCCGATAGTAAAAATAGGTATTATTGGTCTTTCGGTTCACAGTGCGGACTTTACCGAGATTCTGAATGCCAAGGATGCCCATGCTGAGGGCTTTCGAGGCAAGGTGGTGACAATTTATCATCCCAATGGAAATAGGGACGTCGAATTCTCTGAAGAACAGCTTAACAATTTTGCTGAAAGGATCAGAGAAAATGGAGTGTCCACCGTGAATTCCATAGAGGAAGTACTTGAAAGCGTGGACGCCGTCATGTTATTGACCAATGACGGCCGTCCCCACATGGAGCAGGTTCTACCTGTACTGAAATCAGGCAAACCGGTTTATATCGATAAACCATTGGCCGAAAATCTAAAAAATGTGCTGGGAATTTTCCAATCAGCCAAAATTCACGGAGTACATGTTTTTACCTCTTCCGCCTTGCGCTACGGATCTCAAAATCAGGAATTTAAAGATGGTAAATTGGTTGGAGTGGTGACAGGAGCCCATACCTATGGGCCAGCACCGCTGCAAAAAGCCCATACCGATTTGTACTGGGATGGGATCCATGGGGTAGAATCTCTTTTTAGCGTGATGGGAACGGGTTGCCAGACTGTATCACGAACTTGGGAAAATGGAACCGATCTGGTAGTAGGAACATGGTCAGGCGATCGGCTTGGCACTTTCAGAGGGATCCGAAATGGAAAAAGTGGTTTTGGAGGGACAGTATTTGGTGCAGAAGGAATTATGCCAATTGGAAAATTTGAAGGTTATAAGAAATTGGTAGCCGCAATTGATCAGTTTTTTTTGACGGACATTTTGCCAGTTGATCCCGAGGAAACCATTGAAATTTATGCTTTTATGGAAGCAGCCGATGAGAGCAAAAGAAAGGGAGGATTGACCATAAGAATCCAAGATACCCTGGACAGATTTAAATAATAATCAATTAAATCATTACTAATATATAAATCTAACTAACATGAAATTAAGTAGGATTAACAGACTTTTTAATGAAAAATCAGGTAAATGCTTTGATGTAGCCATTGACCATGGATTTTTTAGCGAATTCAGCTTTTTAAGCGGGATAGAAAACATTGCAAAATCCGTAAAGGTACTGATTGATGCGGATCCGGATGCCATTCAGCTGACTGTGGGACAGGCACGTCATTTACAGTCAGTTCCGGGTAAACGGAAGCCTGCCCTTGTATTAAGGACAGATGTGGCCAATGTTTATGGCTTGGAATTACAAAAGGTGTTGTTCAGCAGGATGATTGAAGAACCGGTTCTACAGGCGATAAGGCTGGATGCCGCCTGTGTTGTTGTCAATTTATTCAATATCCCCGGAGCCCCGGAAGTCACCGATCAATGTATTCAGAATATATTGAAGTTAAAGCCATTGTGTGATTTTTATGGTATGCCTCTGATGATAGAGCCATTGGTTTTTCAGCCAAATAAAAAAGCCGGTGGCTATATGGTAGATGGAAATATCAAGTTGATTACTCCCATGGTAAGGCAGGCTGCGGAATTGGGTGCGGACCTGATCAAGGCAGACCCAACAGATGATGTGGAGGAATATTATAAAGTGATTGAAGTGGCCGGGGATATACCTGTTTTGGTAAGGGGCGGTGGACGCGCAAGTGATGAAGAAATATTGGATAGGACATACCGCTTGATGAAGCAGGGTGCCAAAGGAATTGTGTATGGGAGAAATGTGGTGCAGCATGCCAATCCCGGGGGAATGACCAGGGCTCTTATGGAAATTGTCCATAACGATGCCAGGCCGGAAGATGTCATAGGTTTATTAAAATCCAATCGGTAGAATGAAAACGGTTAATGTTGGAATAATAGGTGGCGGATTAATGGGGAAAGAGGTAGCGAGCGCGTTTGGAAGGTGGTTTGCATTAAATAATTACCCTTTAAATGTGGCATTAAAAGCGGTTTGCGATATCAATGAGGATACCCTAAGTTGGTATAAGCAGATTCCTTCCATTGATTTATTGACTCCTGACTATAAGAATTTGCTTGAATCCCCAGATCTGGATGTTATTTATGTTGCCCTGCCCCACCACCTCCACCAACAGTACTATTTGGATGTGATCGCTTCAGGAAAGGACTTATTTGATGAAAAGCCTTTTGGGATAGATCTTGAAGCTGCCAATACCATTAAGGACAAAATAGATCAGTCCAAATGTTTTGTAAGGTGCAGTTCTGAAATGCCCTTTCTTCCTGGCGGGCAAAGGGTGGTGAAGGAGATTTTATCAGGAAGACTTGGTAAAATCATAGAGGTCCGGGCTGGGTTCTGCCATTCAAGTGACATGGATCCACTTAAGCCAATTAATTGGAAAAGGCAATCCAGGTTTTGTGGTGAAATTGGGGTGATGGGGGATTTGGGAATGCACGTGATGCATATTCCACTGAGGATGGGCTGGGTACCCAAAAGGGTATATGCCCAACTCCAAAAAATAGTAACCTCAAGGCCGGATGGAAAGGGCGGTTGGAGTGAATGTGACACATGGAACAATTCCCATCTCTCTTCAACCATCTCCATCGAAGAGGAAGATGTGCCAATGTTGCTGGAAATGAAACGCCTTGCTCCCGGTGAAACCAATTCTTGGTACATTGAGGTATTGGGGACAGAAGGTGGGGTGAAATACAGTACCAAGGACACAAAAGCACTATGGACATTCAAAAGAGAAAAAGAACAGGTTTGGCAAAGAGTGGACCTGGGGTTCCAGGTAGCCTTTCCCACTATTACGGGTGGAATATTTGAACCTGGTTTTGCAGATTGTTTTATGCAGATGCTGGCGGCCTATTTTGCTGAAAGAGAAGGGTTTCTTGGAGATAGGTTTGGTTGTGTAAGGCCAGAAGAAGCGGTATTAAGTCATCAGTTATTTGCTGCTGCATTGAAGTCACATGAAACAAAAACAGCCATTGAAATACCGTAAAAAATAAGTTGGATGATTAATTCGCATCAATTTTATTTCCTAAACCCCAGTGGTTTTGCGTATGAAGATTGAAATTAGGGAACAGAATAAAAGGACAGGTATACTGGCCGGTGGAAACTGGATTTTGGATTTCATTAAGATGATTGATATATATCCGGATGAAAATGCA
>JBBQXZ010000451.1:0-3136 GCA_038209145.1 Cytophagales bacterium
CAAACCGTAGGTACGTTGATTCTTCTTTCGAAATAGTTCGGCACTTTGCTTTTGCACGAGCAGCCCATAAGTCTGCCGGATTTGTTCCGCAGAAATCCCGGATGGAAACCTTGCCACATCCGGCCAAAGCCATTCGTCGTATCCGTCCACCTCATCCACTTTGTAGCCGCTCACCCCTTTGGCTATATGTTCTTTTTCAAATAAATTCCAAAATATCTTTTGGACATCGGGCAGGGTGAAATCCGGAACTACCCCAGCCCAAACCGTATGTGAAGCGGTAAGGGGTAGAATTTCTTTATAAATGGGTGAATCCGGTGAAACGAAGGGATTGACCCATAGATTGATCCGAATACCCTTCGTCTTCAAGTCGGCCATGAATCCTTCCGGATCAGGAAATCTCCCGGGATCCCAAACAAAGGTATTGGGATAGGATTTGCTCTGCCACCCGGGTTCCAGCCCCACGAAATCCAGGGGAAACCCTCTTTGCTCAAATTCCCTGACTTCTTCCAAAACATCTTCGTCAGAAAACAAGCGGTGAACCCGTTGGGTAAATCCAAGGCCCCATCGGGGAGGCAAGGGGCCTCCTCCTGTAAAAAGGTTATACCGGCGGACAGCATCCAGGGGTGTCGGCCCCGCAAACAGGTAAATTTCCACCCCCCCGGCAGGAATTCGCATTTCCACGGCATCGGAATAGGGACTGGAGGTCCAGGCATTATCCGTATTCCGGTCTCTTGCTTCGGGAGGGTTTGGACTGTCCTTTCTTGATCCTGTCCCGGCATAAACATCAATGTACCGGGCCGCATTTACAAAGACTCCATACCCTGCGGATGACACGTAAAAGGGAACCGGGGCATGGGTACGCCCATTGTCACTGTCCCCGTAATGGTCAACATGAAGGCGTAGGATCCTTCCCCGCTGATGAACAGTTTTAAAATTTAACCCAAACCCAAAAAGCTGTTCACCGCGCTGAAGCGGCAAGCGCACCTGGGTTTGATTTTCGGTGACTTCGGTGATGATTTGAGCAGGATCCAAGGGGAAAACTCCGGTCGGCAGTTTTCCAAGCGCATCCAATTTTGGGGAAACTCCCGCGGCGGTTAATAAATTATACGCATCGGGATTTCCAACTACCGTCTTCCAGATTCCGGGTGCTACTTCTTCCCAAGCTTGTTGGGCAAATGAAGTAGTGTAAATTAAAAAGCCAAGGAGTATTCCAATTAAAATTTTAACAGGCATTTTGGGGTAAGTTAAAGGTGATGGCTTTTTCAAATCAAGAATCAAACTGCTCCAAGTCCAACATGGGGTCTATACTTTCATTGGAAAAAAGCATTTCATTCCATGTAACAGGTTTTTGGGTAGTGGCTGCTTGTCTGCCAAGAATGGCTGTGAGTGTAGAATTTACTGCCTGGTCTATTTCATTTAGGAAGCTACCGGATTCAATACTTTTAATAAAACTAGTTACTTTGTTCTCGTTGGAATCATGCAGGGAGGAGGTGAATACACCGGCTGCCTGCTGTTCGCGGCTGGCTGGACTGTTACTTTCTCTGAGGATACCCGAATCCCATGCATTTTCCCCGTTGATATATACACCTCCACTGTAGGTTGCCACCGCTATGCCCTTAGTTCCTATAAAGCGCGCACAGACGTCACCGAAAGTTCCTCCAAATTGGGTGGAGTGAAAGCTGACACTGATGTCTTGGGGGTATTTGTAGATAACCTGGTAGTTTTTGAAAGCATCCCCAAATCCGTCCCCTCCGTTATGTCCAGCCATTCCAATGGCACTGATGGGGTGAAGCTTTAAGGCCCAATTGCACACATCCAGCATATGGACGCCCTGGTCCAGTAATATGCCTCCGGAGAGATCCCTAAAGAAGAACTGGTTACGAATTCGCACCTCGTCAAACGACATATCAGGAGTTTGAATTATGGGAAGGCCTGAAGAGAAATAATACAACTGTACATTGATGATATCTCCGATGGCTCCTTCATGAATGCGCTTTGTCAATTCGACATAGGGACTGGCATATCGAATCTGAAAACCGAAAACAGCACTGCGGTCTTTTATATCCTTACCGGCAGCGGCTATACGTTTGCATCCGGCGACATCCATGGCCGCAGGCTTCTCGCAATAAAAATGCTTGTTTGCCGCAATGGCTGCTTCTACAAATTCAGGATGGGTATAAGCAGGGGAAGATATAATAACCGCATCAACATCCTTATTATCCAACAGCCTCATAAAGGCTTTAGAACCCTGATAGCAATGGGAAGCGGGTATTGCGGGAAATCCCTTGGCCGCATTCAAGGCATCCAGCTTGGGCTTGGCTTGGTCCAGCTTGTCCAAAAACAAATCAGCCATGGCCACTACCTGAATTCCTGTTTGCTTGGACATGGCGGTGATCACCGAAGTGCCACGGTTGCCACAGCCGATAATACCCACCCTTATGGCAGAGTTGGCCTGGGTTCCGAAAACGGTAGCTGGACTCAAAACGGTGAATGCAGAAAGAGCTGCCGCTCCTTTGATAAAAGTTCTTCTGTCGGTCAATATCATAGGTTGTTATTTATTTGAAGGGTAAATAAAAAATAATGTTCATTTCAACAAAAGCCAATCCCCAAGACAACTAAAAGCAAATATATCTGCTCAAAGAAAGTTTATCAGCTAATTGAATCTTTTGTGAAAACGAATAGCGGCCTAATTTATAGGTATTTTATAAATATACCATTACCCGTCAGAAAATATTCCCCAAAAAGAAAATGGAATATGCCGCTAATTTTTTGATGGTCCGACTAGTTAGAGATTGTAAACAATGTTTACATTTACCAAACAATCGGTTCGGCTCAGTCGCCTTCCGGCAGGGTAACATCTTGTATGCACCGGGAAGATGGATTGAGTAAATCCTTTATGCACTGGATTATTATGAGCGTTTTAGATAATATGTATCAGTAAGAACCCTTAACTTTAGAAAACATAACCATGACATCGATGAATTTAGACAATCCCTACCTCTTGCTAACTCCTGGTCCCTTGAGTACGACTTCTACGGTCAGACAGGCCATGATGCGGGATTGGTGTACCTGGGATACGGATTACAACGATATTGTCCAAAAAATCCGAGCCGGATTGTTGACTATAGGAAATGTT
>JBBQXZ010000452.1:0-3135 GCA_038209145.1 Cytophagales bacterium
TTATACCAAAAGCTTATTAAATCCCTCTTTTAAATTTCTTCGCAAAGATTGCATACACCTGATGCCAGGCTTGGTTTACCTTGTTTACAGGTTGATTGTTTTTTCAGTGGATAAGATAATATTGGGACAATACTTTTTTTATGAAAATGGGAGGGATAAAAATTTGGACACTTGGTACCAGATGGCCGGTTTCGTTTCTATGCTGATTTACTTTTTACTTTGTCTCAGGTATTATGCTGACTATAAAAAAATAATTTTTCAAACATTGAGCTATGCAGATACAGTACTCTTTGGATGGGTCAGAAGATATCTGATTACCTTCTTGATTATGCAGGTGCTTTGGTTGGTATTTTTCCTTTTTTATCCCGATTGGGGCAATTTCAAAGAGAAATGGTGGTACTATTTGACATTTTCTTCGCTGATATATTACATAGCCATCACAGGTTATACCAACAACCTAAAATCTGTCACTTCATTCAACTCTTCAGTTCTAGGACCTGATCATGTAAAATTTTTGGATACAGAAATCTACACGCATGAAATCCAAAAAATGGCCGGCAATTGAAATTAGAAAGTATCTTCAATCACACTGAAAATGAAAGTTTGGAGCATTGGAAGAGTAGGATTTTAGACTTGATAGAAACAGAAAAGGTATTTTTAAATCCCAACCTTACCCTTATGGACATGGCAAATTTGTTAAACACCAACCAAACCCTCGTTTCAAAAATGATCAATCAAGGATTTCGAATGAATTTCAATGATTTCATCAATGAATTTAGGGTCAAGGATGTCATTGAAGCATTTCATCAAGGAAAATATAAAAAACACACCTTGCTCGGCATTTCATTCGATTCCGGGTTTAATTCCAAAACATCGTTTAACCGGAGTTTTAAAAAACATACAGGATTATCACCCAAGGAATACCTTTCCAAACTTAAAGAAACACCACAAGAACCTGTGGGCGGAAATGGATAGGTACCAAATCTTGATTTGGGGCGATAGGACTATCCGGTTTTCTAATATTTGGCAAAAAGTAAAATCCATGAAAGTCACTGCAATCTTCTTATTGACCTTTTTATCATTTCAGGTTTTTTCCCAATCATTGGTTGTGGAGGACAGAATCAAAAAAGTTGAAAATAACCTAATGCCATTTGTCCCGATAAATGATTTCTCCGGATGGAATATATTGGAAAGAATGGAATATTACGGGGTTCCCGGAGTAAGTATAGCCGTGATCAAAGATTATAAAATTGATTGGGCCAAAGCTTATGGCGTGTCCGATACCACGCTTCAAACTCCTGTTACAACTGAAACAATGTTCTCAGCCGGTTCAATAAGCAAATTTGTGATGGCAGTGGCTGCTTTAAAGTTGGTAGAAGACGGAAAGATAGGTCTTGAAAGTCCTATCAACAACTACCTTCGGTCATGGAAAATTAAAGACAATGAGTTTACCAAAAGCCAACCAATATCCCTTCGGATGCTGCTTAGCCATTCTGCTGGCACTTCCCAGACTTCGTATTTTGGATTTACCCCGACTGAGCCTTTGCCCTCAATTGTGGAAATTTTGGAAGGTGCAAAAATTTCAGGGACTAGGCCAGTTGTAGTCAATAGTGTGCCTGACAAAGAATTCGGGTATTCAGGAGGTGGAAGCATGATTGCACAAATGGCATTGATGGATGTATCAGAGCAGGGTTTTGCTGATTTAACTGACCGTTTGATTTTTGAAAAACTGGGAATGGAAAACTCCACCTTCGAGCAGCCACTTCCGGAGAAATTTGAAAAACAGGCCTCATGGGCTTATTCTAAAGCGTCTTGGTTCAAAGGTATGCCTTATGTATATCCACAACAAGCCGCAGCAGGACTTTACAGTGCCCCGACTGACCTTGCTAAGTTTTTTATTGACGTCCAGAATTCTTATTTGGGAAATGGAAAAATCTTGAGCCAACGGATGGCTGTAGCCATGTTGACACCGCAAAAAGAGGTTTCTCAAGGTTCATATAGGGAACAAATTGGTATCGGCCCCTTTTTGATCCAAAGAAGTGACAATAATGATAATCCCGAAGGAATTTACTTTGAATTTACAGGAGTCAATGCCGGTTTTCTGGCTTATGGCATAGGCAGCTTGACAGGTGGCAACGGCGTAATCATCGTGCTCAATTCAGGGGATGATGTGAATGGATTGGGAAAAGAAATAAGAAGGTCGGTGGCTAAAGTGTACGGATGGACTAATTTCTTGCCCGATGAAATCCAACCTGTCAGCCTTTCGGATAATGAATTACAAAATTTCGTCGGTCGATACAGAATGGGCCCTGATGAAGTCCTTTATTTGAGGCAGGAAAAAAACTATTTGGTGGAAAAAATCAATGAAGGGAATGACATTTATTGTTTTCCTATCGCAAAGGATACAATTGTTTTTTCAGATTACAATGTCAAGGGATGGTTCCAATTCGATGATAAGGGAAATGCGATTTCATTGCAGAACTTTTACCAGCAAAAAACGATGCCGAAAATGAAGAAAGATGAATTTTCCCCAAGTGAATACCTAAAATTAAAAAATTATGCGCAAGCAAAAGAAGGGTACAGGGAAATGGGAATGAATGAATACCGGATGACTTACCTGGCTTATGACTTAATGAATAAAAAACCACTAGACCTTGAAGCAGTAAGAACAATTTTGGATTTGGCATTGGAACAACACCCTAATTCATCCATTGTATATAGCCGGTGGGGGGATTTTTTCCTGCTGAAGGATGATATTCCCAACGCTATAATAAATTATAAAAAAGCGCTTGAACTCGATCCAACAGATAAACAAACATTGGAGGTTTTGAAAAATCTGTTGAAATGAAACAATCTCAAATGAATAGAGATTGATGGATATTAAGTACCTGTTTTTTCCTTTACGTTTGAAAATCAAGGTATTCGTTCTTATTCTCTTCTTTATAAACAAAGAATAAAACAATGAAATTTTTGTCAATGAAATTCAGTCCCGTCATCCTGAATCCGAGGTACGAGGATGAAGGATCTCCTAAGAAGGAGAATCTTCAGTACTGAAATGGTAGAAGAATTTTAATGTTTTCCCTATTCGATCATTTGACCTAATGATTCCCGTTTCTTTCTCTGTCACTTTTTGTC
>JBBQXZ010000453.1:0-3112 GCA_038209145.1 Cytophagales bacterium
TAACTTGCAGTGGCAAAATCTCCCCAGTGAGAAGATATTCTGAATACATTTTCTGATTCCGGGAAAAACCTGTCATAACTCAACTCATCCTGAATGAAAATAGAAATCATTAAAAACCCACTGATTCCCAAAGTCAAACCAAAAATGTTGATACCAGTGTAAAGCTTTTCTTTCCTCAGGATTCTCCAGGCGATTTTGAAGTAGTTTCGTAGCATTTCGTTTGATTGGGATTGGTGTTATGGTTGATATGGTTGTCGTACCCGTCATTCTGAATTCAAGGTCCAGCCTGTCCCTCTTTTTCGGGAAGGATGAAAAACCTCTTTTGCTTTGGTTCTCATAGATTAAATTGTTGTCAGGTATGCGTTGTCAATGCCGTCAGGTATGGGAATCCGACATGTTTTATTTTTAATTCATTATTCTGAATTCTCCAAGTCATGCTTCTCGCCTCTTGAATCTCCCAAATTCATAATTTCAATATGTCTTCAAATCACTTTTCCTCTATTCAGATTTTAAGATTTGGGAAGGATTGGCATTATATATTTTCCATAATTGAGAACTGACGGTCAGCCCTATCACGATCAGTAAAACCATAAATCCAGCTCCAAGTGGAATTAGGCCCACACCTGAATTGAAAGCGAAGAAGGAATTCAAGAAACTTGTAACTGCCAAATAGGCCAAAATTCCTCCCAAAACCGATGCCACTCCCCAGCTAATCAGGTAGCGCTTAAAGAGCTTTTTGGACAAATCACCTATCGCTGCTCCAAATATTTTTCTCACACAAAAATCTTTGATTCTTGCATTCATATTCAAAGAAACCAAGCCAAACAGGCCCATAGCAGAGAGAAGAACGGAAAGTATGCCTCCAAAAAGGATGATGTTTTGTACCCCCCTTACATCTTCAAAAGAAAAATCAAATACATCAGCCTGAAGTTTTCCTTCAAAAAGACCTTTTGGGAAGGTTTCACGCCAGTTCTTTTTGACCAAATCCATGGAAGATGCTGCCGTCCCGGGACTCATTTTTAACGTCAGGTAATTGAAGGTACTATCTGCACCGGAACGGATAACCATTGATTCTATGGGATTTTGGAAGAAAGTGGCATGGAAATCCTCGACAACACCTACAATCTGATACCTGACCGAATCTATTGTAAATGAATCTTCTATTGGAAAATTCAATCCCAATTCCTTCATAAACTTTTCATTGACAAGGATTGACTGCTTTTGGTCAGAGATTCGGTTTTGATCGAGAAACCGGCCAGACTTTAATTTCATGCCTAAAATCGCTGCATAATTCCCTTCCGCATTCAGGTAGTCGATCGGATAAGTTCGATTATTGTAAGTTACTTCTTTTTCGTGTTGCCAGTTACCTACATAATTTTCGCTGCCACTGATTTCTTCGACTACTGCCAAGGCCGAAAGCCTGTCCTTCAGATTGAAATATGCTTTCTCATCAGGCACATTAACAATGATTTTATCGGCATTATCATAGCCCCAATCCCGGTTTTCATTGATGTAGTTGGTTTGTAAAAAAGCAACTCCTGCTACTATACTTATGATGACTAGGGTAAATTGAAATGTCAGCAGGACGTTGGTAAAAAAGCTTTTGCTTCCAATCTGTTGATTGCCCTTCAAAATGCTGATAGGCTTAAAGGAGGAAACAAAAACTGCTGGATAAAAGCCTGAGGCCAGTGTAATAAACCCAATCAAACAGACCAAAAACATCCAAATGTATGGATCATTCCATAAGTCAAGTTTGAGGCTTTTGGAAGCAATCTGATTAAAGCCCGGCAAAAGAAAAACCGCTGCCAAAAAACATCCAAGTACAATTGAAAAAAAGCAAACCATCAAATTCTCGATGAGAAATTGTGTGACCAATTGCCCTTTTCTACTTCCAATAACCTTTCGGACACCTATTTCCTTAAGCCTGCGGGTAGCCATGAGGATGGAAATATTGATGTAATTGAATATTGCCAAAATCAGAATAAACAAAGCGATTGCTCCTAAGAGGATTTGTGGGCCGATCGCCAAAAAGTTAATCACGCCATTCTTAATCTCCCCGGACTTAGCTACTATGTCAGTGAAAGCCACCAAGTCAAGGCTGAAGTAGGGACTTTCCGGATTGATTTCATTCTGTCTTCTTTTTATCTCATCCAAACCAGATTGGAGTTGATCAGAGCTGATTCCTTTTTCCACCTGTATAAAAGTCCAAGATTCGGAATCCCATGATTCTTTCAGCGGAAGCACATTATTGGCGGATTTTATTGTTTCGATATTTACCAAAATGTCAAAGCTGAACAGCTCCATATCGTTCAATTTTTTCATCACGCCTCCTACTTTATATTTGGCTTCTTGGCCGTTTAAGACCAAAGATAAATCCTGCCCAATAGGATTACTTTTTCCGAATAATTTTTCTGAAAGTTCGTAAGTCAAGATTACCTGATGGGGTTTGGACAAAGCAAACGGATAGCCATATTCCATGTTATAGCTGAATATTTCCATAAATCCCGGACCAACGTACATGGCACGCTGGTTGAAACTTTCCAAATCGTGAATCAATATAGGAAATTCTGATTTGACCTGCGTATGTGCCTTAATCTGTGAAAATTCTTCAGAAAGGAGTTCAGAGATAGGTTCTGCCACCGTTCCAAAACTTACTTTTCCTTCTTCTTTTTCTACGGTGTAAGTCAGCTGATAAATTTCATTTCTATTCGGCTGCAGCATTCCTTTAAACCATACCTGTTCAATAAAAAGATAAGCCACAAGACAACAGCCAACTGCGCACGCCAACCCAAATACAGAAATAAATGTTGTCCCTTTTTGTTTGATCAGATTCCTCCAGGCGATTTTAAAATAGTTTTTGAACATGATTTTAAGATTGGAAAATTGGAAGATTGGAAAATTAAAAGGTTGGGGAGGTTGGAAGGCTGGAAAGGTTTTTGGTTGTGGAGTTATCAATCTGCCCACTGATCCTGCTCAATGAATACTGCCAACTGAAAACTGCCTACTACTCACTGAAAACTACCTACTCTTGAGTAAACTCCAGACTGATACTTCCCCCGGAGCTATGTATCGATACCGGAATTCCACCTCCATTGATGGTACCGACTACTTT
>JBBQXZ010000454.1:0-3060 GCA_038209145.1 Cytophagales bacterium
AATGTAAATGTGGGCATTCCGTGTGGCCATAAAAAAAGCAGCCGATAGGCTGCGCACTAAAAAATGACCACACGAAAGAAGTTCTTTGATTGAAGAAATGGAGCGAAGCGGAATTCGCTCAATCCTATAAAAAACAATAAATAAGCCTTTGGGCAAACGCATTATTACGCTTTCAGCTTAAAAATACAGGCCCCAAGCAGTAAAGCATTTGGTGGCGTGCAAAATAATTACCAGTATTAGGTCGATTTCAGCGAATTTGATGCCGAATATTGCCTTTCAGGACTAAGTGAGCCTGGGATGGAATGATTTTATGCTGCGCAGTTATGACCCGCAAACCTGTCCCGACAAAGGAGGGATCTCAGGTTTTTGCAGCATGATCCTTGCGATTCCTGTCTGCCGACAGGCAGAAGTTTGCAAGTGGGTATGTGGGCAATGATCCGGGGAATGGTACCAACCCAAGTGGGGGTTATTTTTTAGGAGCTGATAATTTTTTTAGTGGAGTGCTTGGCGGTGCTGTTGGAGGTGCCTTGGCAGGTGGAATAATTGGTGCTGCAACTTCTGGCGGTAGTGGCGAAGTATTTTGGAAAGGGTTTGGTGCCGGGTTTGTCGCTGGGTCTTTGATAGCAGCAATTGGCAGTATTGATTTAGGAAATATTGGTAGTATAAAATTTGTGGTAATTTTTTCCAAAAGTTATCTATTGTGAAGAATATTTCAATAGCAACAGTTTCCTCGAGGTCAGCGCGGATGATGATTAGGGATCTTAAAAAGCGCCCACATAAAACTTTTGTGCGATATGGTAAAGGAGAACAGCATGGCTCATTTTTTCCTGAAAATGGTAATTGGGATGATGCAGGAGAAGTCGGGACTGCTTTGGAAGATTGGTCAGGTAATAATTATCCCTTAATTAAAGGCAATGGGAAAGGCACTGGCACAAAAATAACTCTTGCTCCAAGACCTGGTCGAAAACCTTTAGATATAAATGGCAGAAGGACAGGGTCTAAAACTATTTCACTTTTACATGAACTTTTTCATGCTTGGCAAATAAGTTACGGAAAGCTCAATTTGAATAGCAAAGATGGTGTTAGAAATTATGAAAGAGATGCCGTAAATTGGGAGAATGTTTTTCGTAAAGAACTTGGCAAAACTTCCCGAAAGGAGTATCCAAGTGTCACAGATGAATTTAGAAATTTATTTAATGCTGATTTCATGGAAAGCGCTAAACTCTCAAAACCTACAAATTAAAAAATGAAAAACAATTGTTTCATATTAATCATAATTATTTTTAATTTTCAATTTACATATGCAAATATTAAAAACAATTCAGACACTTGTAATTTGAAAGAGGTAGATTTAGGTATTTTCAGAAGGCATATGATTGTTGAACAGAAGTTGTCCATAGCAAAATCAATCCTAGAAAAATACAGAACGAATAGTAAGATGATTTTCTTTTTTGCAAATCCTTTGAAATATTTGGACGATGCTGCAACTTTGATAATTTTAGATAGTGGTTATAGAATAGTTGAAGGTTTTAAGTTCCGATCGTGTTGCGATGAAACTGTATTTGAGAATAGAAAAAATTTAAACCGTAAAATTATTCGAAAATTATCAAGAATTAATCTTAATGAAATTGATAAGTCTATGGGATATTTTGAATGCGATACCCCAGAGATTACGGGTATGTTTTCTGAACTTTTTATTTTCTCAAATGGTAAAATAGAATCAGGTCTTTTAATTGGGTCTACAGGTATTGTTAATTCTTCGTTTTCTTCATCTACCATTTTGGTTCACATTTTTGATATTATTAATTGTAGATAATTTTCTGAGGTATTGGTGTCCGGATATAGCCTTTGGTTTCTATGGTAAAAAATAAATTATTGAGGTTTTCAGACGCTAATTCACATAGGGTTTCTTGCTATTCTCGCATGCCAACATCCTACTTAGTAAGGTGTACGCTAAAGAACCTTGCGCTAGAAGGAATACATTTAAAGGGGATTGATTTCCTCATTTTTTTTTCGATGAAAGGTTTAACTTCGTTTATGAAGGCAGCGATTTGGCCGGTGTAATTAACATGGGCAATGGAGCTGCACTTACACTCAATACCCACACTCAAACCAGCTCCCTCTCTTTTGGAGAGGGCGAGGGGTGAGGTTTAGTTCTTTTAAATATTAAGGCACCCAAAAACGGGTATTGTTTGATTTATGTTTCCAATGAAAGCCAAATTCCTGTTTACTTCGATAACTTTCAAGTTCGCCACGCCTGTCCCGAGAGCATAGCGATTCGGGAATCAAGGAAGAATACTCGATGAAATGGAGCGCAGCGGAATTCGCCCAGACCAATGAAAAACAATAAAAATGGACTGGGCAAAACCATTATTACGCTTACGGGCTGAAAATAGCTGCCCTAAGTAGTAAAGCCTTCGGAGGAGCGCAGAATAATTATCAGTATCAGGGCGATTATAGCGAATTTGATCCCGAATCGTGCCTCTCGGGACTAAGCGATCCTCGGCTGGAATGATTTTATGCTGCGCAGTTATGACCCGCAAACCTGTCCCGACAAAGGAGGGATCTCAGGTTTTTACAGCACGATCCTTACGATCCCTGTCTGCCGACAGGCAGGAGTTTGCGAGTGGGTATGTGGGGATGGGCAATGATCCTGGGAATGTGATAGATCCAACGGGTGGATGGGGCGATGGTTTAGGGCAAGTTCTTACTTCTGTAACTTCAAGCGCACACCAAACAGCAGGTGTAGGTTATAATACTGTTGTCACATTTAAAAGTGCAGTAAGCACAACAGCCAAGATTGCAAAAGAAGGTGGGAAGCTTGCTAAAGAAGTAAATAATTTACTTTGGAATACATTAGGATTTACTACCGGGTTGGTTGATAATTTGAGTGGCGGTCTGATTAACCTTAGACAATCAAATGCGCCCAATCCAAATTTAAGTCCAACAGCAGCAGCCAATTATAATGCAGGTTTGGTTGGATCGGATGTTGTAGGAATGGGATTGGCGGAGATAAAAGGGGGGGTAGGTTAAGGTTTAATGGGTTCTGGTGGTTTCATC
>JBBQXZ010000455.1:0-3058 GCA_038209145.1 Cytophagales bacterium
GATGGCCTCGGCACCACCTGCCTCAAGCTTCTTGGCAATTTCGAGGTAGGTTTTATTGATCAGGGCTTTATCCTGTTCCCGCATGAGTTGGATATTTTGACTGTAGATGAGGAGAGGTGGATTTTGGTCATTCCCGATCCGCTCCCCTGCAAGCACATTGATCAATCTGTAGTATTCGATGGTGGAGTGCCAGGAAGTCCCTCCGATCAGGCCCAATAGTTTCATAGGGTCAAATTAGGGCATTTTGTACGGACTCTGTGTGATTAAAGGTACAATTCCCGATACCCGCTATCCTGCTTCTCCAGAAGCTGGATAATTAATTTCAGCAAAGACGCGAAAGCGTAAAAAACATCCGCTATCCTACTTCTCCAGAATCTGGATCTGATGCTCTCTATTTCACGCGTTAGCCTGCTTCTTCAGAAGCTGGATCCCGCTATCCTGCTTCTCCAGAAGCTGGATTAATGATTTCCTGCAAATACGCAAAGGCACAAATAAAACGGTTATCCTGCTTATCCAGAAGCTGGAATATTGATTTACTTAAAAGGCATAAAGCCGCAAAGAAAGAAGAAACAAACTACATCCGCTATCCTGCTTCTCCAGAAGCCGGATAATTAATTTCCGCAAAGACGCGAAAGCGTAAAAAACATCCGCTATCCTGCTTCTCCAGAAGCTGGATCCTTCCTTCATTATTGCACGAAATCATTCACCTCTTACCACCAAGGATTTGATCAAAAAAAGTCTAATAAATGGGTTGGATATTTAACTAAAAGAAACTAAGTTTAAATGAAAAAAAATTGCAATAATCTTTTGATACCAAGCCTATTTGGGTAGAAACCAATAGGTTTTATTGATTTTAATTCTTTGGCAACAAACTGAAACAAAACCTAGAATATGAAATACTCATATACAATACTTTATGTAGAAAATGTAACGGAAACGATTGGATTCTATGAAAAAGCATTCGGATTTAGCAGAAAATTCATCACTTCTGAAAATGATTACGGTGAATTGATTTCGGGAGAAACTACTATCGCATTTGCTTCAATTGAATTGGGAAATTCGAATTTTAAGCGTGGGTTTGAAAAAATGAATAATTCTGAAAAACCTTATGGAATCGAATTGGCTTTCACGACTGAAAATATCGAATCGGATTTTAAAAACGCAATTAATTCAGGTGCGACTGAATTTGAACCTTTGACCGAAAAACCTTGGGGACAGAAAGTCGGATATGTTCGAGACAATAATGGATTTTTGATAGAAATCTGTTCGCCAATAAAATCCGAATAAGTCCGGTATTGGAAACCAAGCGAACGGGAAAATTAGTCTTCAAAGCAATATTTTAAATCATAGCATGCTGTTTAAATCGCACCTTGAAATAAGAAAATTTTAAAAATATGGACGAAACACTAATAGTAAAAATCTTGGAATCTCAGTACAAAGCGAGTCTTGGAATGTTACGCACTGCTATTGAAAAAAGTACGAATGATGAATTGTATTCATCGGAATATTCCAATCCGACTTGGCAAATTGCTTACCATACGATTTGGGCTACAAAATTATATTTAGGGGCGAATTATGAAAGTTTGGTCCCGTTTTCAAATGCCATTGGAGGAGCGGAAAGTCTGGGAGGAGCTGAATCATGGGAAAATGCAGATGAGGGAGTTTCTGTAGTTGGGCAAAATACTTCGGAGGAATTAGTGTCATTTATTGAAAGTCTTGTGAACGGACTAAAGGAAAATCTTGAATCATTACCGCTTAATGGACAATCCGGATTTGAATGGTATGCTTTCTCAAGATTGGAATTACATCTTATGAATATCCGACACATACAACATCACACAGGAGAACTAATTGAACGATTGAAAATCAAAGGAATAACCGGATTTCCCTGGGCAATTGACGGCAACCCTCCACAGGAATGGTAGCTTATTGAGTAGAGGAAAGAAACACCGACAGGCAAGATGAAAACATACACAACAAACTATTTTGACACTTTTATTGAGGTGGCAGAAGACACCAAAGCCGACTGCGGAACTATTCCGCCTGCAAAGGATAAAAAGACCGTTGCGGAGATTCAATATGGACTGATTGCAAAAAATCCATACAAATACACTTCTGACGACATATTTTTTCAGGTCTTTGCCGATAGAAACGATTTGACTCAAGCATCATACCAAGAGGCAAGAGAACAGTTTTTTTCCAAAGGACAACCCTGTTTCCGTGCCTCACCGCTGACGAAAACTTATGGCTTTGGAATCCACAGTGCCAGCACCGGAAAAGTGGCGATTATCGGAATGGAAACAGACAATTACCAAAAGTTGGTAGCAGATACGAAAATCAAAAAAGTAAAAGCAATGAAATCAAGCAAAAGAAATAGATATTATCGAATACATTGATAATTTTAAATGTTGGCATTATAGCTTCCGCAAATCAAAACAAGTCCAATTCACCATCAAACAAGGAATGATATGAAAAATTTAATCTCAATTGTGGAAATCGCTACAAGTGACTTTTCAAGAGCCGTGACATTTTACGAAGCGATTTTAGATCTCAATATTGAAGAAATTGACATGGATGGCACAAAAATGGGAGTGCTGCCAAATGAAGGCGACACTGTCAATGTGGTATTGGTCAAAGGAGACGACTACAAACCGACAGCACACGGAACAGTTGTTTACCTCAATGCGGGTAATGACTTGCAGCCAACTTTGGACAAAATAGCGCCCAACGGAGGCAAAGTAATTGTACCAAAAACAGAAATAGATGCTGAAATGGGTTTCTTTGCTATATTTATCGACAGTGAAGGAAATAAAATAGGACTACATTCAATGCATTGAAATATCTTAAGCCGATCTAATAAAAGGCATTTCGTTATCCTGCTTCTCCAGAAGCCGGATCCTTATTTCTCTTTTCCTACCCGCTATCCTGCTTATCCAGAAGCTGGATAATTAATTTCCGCAAAGAAGCGAAAGCGCAAAAAACATCCGCTATCCGCTTCTCCAGAAGCTGGATCCTTATTTCTCTTTTCCTATCAGCAAAGCCGAGAGGACAATTTTTT
>JBBQXZ010000456.1:0-3030 GCA_038209145.1 Cytophagales bacterium
ACCACAAAAAGTCCGGCTAAAGGAGGCAATGATGCCAAAAGTACCTTTGTATCCGGGAATCTGGTAATTGGCCGAAGTACTGTTTTTTTCGTCCGATAGCTTCAACATGTCGGGATATTCCGCCGCAATATATTCATACAAAACCACGTGGTTCCACTTGGGGACCTCAAATTTCCCGGACCCGTTAAATGGCATTTCCTCCAAAAACCGCACGGAAAGGGCATAATTTTTGGTTAACTCCACAAAGGGTATAATATCTGAAATGTTTTTTTCATCCGCCACCACGGCATTTAATTTGACCTCAAACCCCAACTCAAGAAGATCAAGGATGCATTGAAAAACCTCGTCAAACTTATCCCTACGGGTAATTTCAAAAAACCGCTGTTTGTTGAGCGAGTCCAAGCTGATGTTTATTTTGGTAATACCAAACCGTTTAAGCTCAAGCATTTGGTCCCTGTCAAGGGTGCCGTTGCTGGTCACCGTGATTTGATTGATGCCCTCAATCTGACTAACCTTACCCAAAAAATCCATAATACCTTTTCTAACAAATGGCTCACCACCTGTAATACGCACTTTGTTTACCCCATAAGAACTGAAAATATCCAACAGATACCCCAGCTCTTCATAGGTGAGCAAATCCTTTCGGTCCACAAAGTTGACACCTTCCTCGGGCATGCAGTAGTAGCAGCGGAAATTGCATCGGTCCGTGACGGACAGCCGCAGGTAATTCAACGTTCTTCCGTATTGATCTATCAGTTTGTTTGTCATAGGGATAATGGTAAGCGGTAAAGCAGTTTGGGAAAATTAGGGATGGGAATTTACCCAGACTGTATGATCTTCAAAATGTTCCTTTTTCCAAATGGGAACAGATTTTTTCAGTTCATCGATCAGAAATTCGCACGATTCGAAAGCATCCTTTCGGTGTGCGGTAGCCGTCCCGATGATGACTACGGGATCGCCGACTTTTTTGGAACCCAAGGCGTGGATCATGACCAGTTTTTTGATGGGCCATTTGGATTGGGCCTTTTGGGCCAAAGCTTCCATTTCCCTTACCGCCATGGGTTCATAGCCTTCAAAATCGAGTTGGGTAACCCCGCTTTTGCCGGATGTATGGTTACGCACCGTTCCTATGAACAGTGCCAATCCTCCCGCTTCGGGATGATGCAGTGCGGAATAGGCTTCATTGATATCTATTGTGGTTACTAGTTTGATCATCGGTTCATCCACCGCTTACTGGAGGGATAAGTGCTACTTCGGTCGTGGAATCAAGGGCGGTACTGTCCACGGCATAGGCATGGTTTACGGCTACGGCCAGTGCTGACAGTTTTGCCAGTCCAGGATATTGTTGGTACAGCCAAGCTTTCAATTCCTTCACGTTTAAGACCTGAATGTTTTCAGGCACCGGGACCGTATCGCTTCCCACGATGTCTTTGGTAATTCCAAACAACTTTATTTCCATGCCGGTAATTGGTTTTTGAAAATGAAAATTACGGATAATCCATGGGATGACCATAAAGAGCAGGGCATTTGTTGGAATTTATCCCAAAACAACTAGTTACTTTAATCTAAAATTTGATCGCTTAATTCGTCCGTTAACAGAAATTTTCACCTATCTGTTCAATCGATTTTTGACTGCGATAAAAATAAATGAAAAAAAGTTTTCAAATTACGGTATCATTTCCAAGATTTCTCCCTTATAGTAATATAAGATATAATTGTCCGTGATAAACCCATCGAGCCATATTTTCATTCAGTTGATTTCCAACAGGGACTTCGTTCTTTGGGTCAATCATCCCAATGAAGAAAGGGAAATTTTTTGGAGGAACTGGAACCACAGCAATCCAGAGGCGCATGTTGAAATCCTAAAAGCGAGAGAATTTATTCAGCGGCTTCGGTTCAAAGACGATTTTTTGTTGCCGGATGAAATGGATGAACTTTTGCGCAAGGTACTGGCCAGGGACTCTTGCCACAACATGGATAGCGATAAACCAAACTCATTGGTTTCTATCTCGATCCAAAACCAATGGATAAGGGTAGCTGCTATTTTATTGATAAGTTTTTTGGTTGGGCTTTCTGTGGAACGGATATATCCTACTTTAGATACACTACCCATCGTGGAAGAATTTCCTTTAAGAAAGGTTGAAAACCCCAGAGGGGTCAAATCCACTTTCTCATTGCCAGATGGTACCCAGGTTCATCTAAACTATGAATCATCTCTAACTTTTCCCCGCCAATTCAACGGTCCTGGACGGCAAGTAGAATTGACTGGGGAGGCGTTTTTTGACGTAGCCCATCAGGATAGTGTGCCATTCATTGTCTTGGCTGAGGGTATGTCGATTGAAGTATTGGGGACAAGCTTTAATGTGTTGGCTTCGGAATCGGAATACCAAACGAGCGTATCTTTAGTTAGGGGAAAAGTATTGGTGAATTTTTTAGATCCGCAGACAGGCCCGGTAAATCAACTGCTTTCCCCAGGGCATCAGATACATTTAGACCGGAGATCTGGAAAGTTTGCAATTGCTCCCTTTCATGTGGAACAACATGTGGGATGGAAGGATGGAATCATGGTGTTTCAGGATGCCAGCATGCGGGAATTTATACACCGGCTGGAAAAATGGTATGGCGTAAACATTCAGGTTTTTGGCAGACCTACAAAACCGTGGAAAATAAACGCCAGGTATGAAAACGAAATGCTGGAAGACATAATGATAGGATTAAAATTTATATATAATATTGATTATCAAATAAAAGGAAAAAATGTATGGATTAAAATACGAGATTAACTTATGAGAAAAATGCTAACGAAATCACCAAATCAGCTTCACCAGGTGTAGCAGATACCCGTCTTTATTAAGACTAGTAAAGACAGGCTATAGTTTACTTATTTATCAATTAACACCCCAGAATTATGAAAAAAGATGTACCATTCCATCGAAAGTTAAAATGGGCAGTGATCTTTGGTTTGGTTTTCCAAATCATGCTGCCTCAGTTAAGTTTGGCGCAGGGAGTAACCGCGCTTGCCATTGCAAG
>JBBQXZ010000457.1:0-3021 GCA_038209145.1 Cytophagales bacterium
GGGCAAGGTTATCGGCAGGGGACACAACCGACGCGTACAACGGGGCAGTGCCATTCTTCACGGTGAAATGGATGCGCTGGAAAATGCCGGGAGATTACCCGCTCACGTCTACCAAGAAAGCATTCTCTATACCACGCTCTCGCCTTGTCCGATGTGTACCGGAGCCATTTTACTGTACAAAATCCCCAAAGTCGTAATCGGTGAAAACACCACTTTTATGGGAAATGAAGATCTTCTTAAAAGTCGTGGCGTTGAGGTCACCGTGTTGCGGGATGTGGAAAGTATTCAACTGATGAAAAAATTTATTGCCGAAAATGCAGAGCTTTGGAGTGAAGATATTGGAGAAGACTAAATTAGGGTTAAGCTTCATTATTTTAGGTTTAATTCACGTAATTCCTATCTTATTTAGGCAATGATGTAGCCGTACAATAAAAAAGGTTAGGCGAAAGCGTTGTTGTTCAATATATTTGTTTGATCCATTTCACAAGGATTTCCCCCAATCAAACGAAAATGAAATATTTTGCACTATTCCCCACTTTTTTAAGTTTGTTCCTTATTTCCTGTACTTCGGGCACCAAAGTATCGGAAGAAAGGACACCCATTAGAACTGCTTTTGATGAAGAGATACCAGCCGTTGAAGCTGATTTGTCCGGTGCGCAGCTTGCGCAGTCCCATTGCATCAGCTGCCATTTGTTTCCGAAACCAGCGTTATTGGATAAGAAAACTTGGCGGGAATATATCCTAAACCGGATGGGGCACTATTATGGGATTTACGAGGCGGAGAACATCCGAGAGGGGATCATAGAGGGAGGAAGAGCAGGACAATTTGTGGAACGTGCCAATCTTTTCCCCCGAAACCCAACGTTGGACACCGCCATTTTTAACAAAATAATGACCTACTATTTGGAAGAAGCTCCTGAAGCTTTGCCCCAACCGGATAAAAGGACCGTCAAAACTGGGTTAAAAAACTTCAAAGTGGTAAAGCCACCTTATCGGGCAACCAATCCGAAGACGTCCTTGGTAAAAATTGCCGGCCTGAGCAAAATCTATGTGAGCGATGTAGGTACTTCCAGTTTGTCCATATTGGATGGTCAGTTCAAGGTGCAGCGAAGTGCTCCCACCAGAGAGGGAGTTTCCTGGATTTATGAAGAAGGGGGTACAAGCTTGGCCTTGGTCATGGGGACGTTTAATCCTACCGACATGAACATCGGCTATCTCATGACGCTTCCCCAAAACAGGGGGGGAGATGCACGCATCTTGGTTTCGGACTTGCAGCGACCCGTCCACATGGATCTGGGAGATTTGGACGGGGACGGGAAGATGGAAGTGGTTATTTGCGAATACGGCAAGCATACCGGATCTCTTTCGTGGTGGAAACAGGACAACTCGGGTACCTACCGCCGCAATATCCTTCGAAACAAACCTGGAGCCACCAAAGCCTATATCCGTGACTTAAACAATAACGGAAAAATGGATATCATCGCCTTGTTTGGACAGGGCGAAGAGGGCATCTTTGTCTACCACAATCAGGGTAACGGTAACTTTATTGAGGAGAAGGTACTGGCATTCCCCGCCAGCTACGGATCAAGTTATTTTGAGTTGGTCGATTTTGACGGCAATGGTTCATTGGATATTATTTATACGGCGGGAGACAACGCTGATTATGACCCTATCCTAAAAGATTATCACGGCATCCGGATATTTACCAATGATGGAACCAATCACTTTTCGGAAACATATTTTTTCCAACTGAACGGAGCCTATAAAGCCATTCCCAATGATTTTGACGGGGATGGGGATTTGGATATTGCTGCCATTTCGTTTTTTCCGGATTATTCCGATTCGCCGGAGGAAAGTTTTGTTTATTTGGAAAATAAAGGAGCGATGAATTTCGAAGCATCCACCTTTGGCGAATCCGCCGATGGCCGATGGATTGCCATGGATCTGGGTGATGTGGATGGTGATGGCGATATGGATTTACTTTTGGGGTCTATGATTTTTGGAACAGATTATACCGAATACTTCAATAAATGGGCAAAAAATGGTATTCCCTATTTGATATTGGAGAATACCTCCAAATAATCCGAACACACCTAAAACCCCTTGGCTCAAACGGAAGCCTGATACAGCACAAAGGCATATACAAAATATCTCACAATCCGCCAGAGACTATAGTACAGATATTTGGAAGGCTGGAGGTTGCCCGCCCCACTAAGTAAGGCGATCGCTGAAAAAGGGATAGGTGTGATGGAGGCAACCACAACCAAATATGCCCCATATTTTTCAAAGAGCAACAGGGATTTGCGTAGCCAAAGACGTCTGATTTTGATGAAAAGGAGGGTGTCCTTGATTCGCCTTCCCAAGAAAAAATTAAACGCACCCGCCAAATAAGAAATCACAGCCAACACTCCTACACTTAAATAGTAATTTCCCAAGTGTCCAGTCCGAAATGCCCACAGCATAAAAACTTCCGGGGGAATGATCCCAAACAAAATCTCAGAACCCACAAATATTGTTATTACAAGTTCCGTGTTGTCATAAATGCCGCTGAACCAGTGTTCCCGAATTTCTTCAGGAAAAATCCGGTTGAAAATCAGAAAAAGACCAACCAAAATTAGGAGAAACAAGAAGCCTCTCATCAATTGCTTGATCAAAAAACTTCTTTTTTCAGATGGGCTTACTTCCATGTGGTAAAGCTAGAAAATAAAGAATAAGGCAAAAAATAATTCTTCAAATTCTAATTTTCAACGGTCTTTATCTTTATCCCGAAGGAATTTATTACCCAACTTTTTTAAATTCGTGGAGAAATAAACGAAATCGTCACTCCTATGTCTACTTCCATAGTTGCCTGGTGTTTGATCAGTAATGAAGGATTTGCACCATTAAAGGCTTTTCTACCCTTCACTGTTTCTGATTTTTGGCTAATGAAGCGTCCAAACCATATAAATTTCCAGAGGTTTTAGCTATCTTCGTTTAAAATATAAAAAACACAATTATGGAAATCACTGGCAAAATCGTACA
>JBBQXZ010000458.1:0-2914 GCA_038209145.1 Cytophagales bacterium
TGGGATCTTCGTCTCCAAAATACCTTTTGGCAGTACTTTCCGTCATCACCATGCTGTATGGCGCTGTCAAGGCATTTTTTGGATCACCTTTGATTACTTTCCAGCTAAAAACATCAAAGGCGGTTGAATCCATAAAAAAAATACCTTCTTCCTGATAGGAATTTTCACCATCTGTTAGCAAAATATCGGCACTACCAGAAAACTGAACGACTTTGTCGATTTCAGGAAAATAACTTTGCAAGGCTGGTCCAACAGGAGCATTTCCCCAAACCCAAAATGGCTTTGCTCCGGCATTTTCAGGTTGTCCTTCTGCTGGAAGTCTTTCATGGGTCAGCCGGTATATTCTGTCACCTTTTTCATGGTAGGAATCAAATGACAGCTCATCCAGAACATACATATATATCAAAAAGCAACAGGCTATCCCAAGTCCCAGCCCTATGATATTGATAAGCGAGTAGGCCTTCTTTTTCAAGAGGTTTCGCAAGGCGATTTTGAAGTAGTTTCGTAGCATGACTTAATTATCTTACAATCCAAGTTGCTTTTTCCTGTCTTTGATCAAATCCTGAATTTCCAAAATGTCACCATTTATGAAATTTTGGTCAACTTCAAAAAGCAGGTATTGCTTTCCTTTTTCTTTGAAATAAACCCTTTGACCATATTTCAGTGTGACACTGCTGTTAGATTTGGGGTTGAGATTGGGATTCATTACCCCTGGAATAAAGAGAGGAATACTGACCATGGATCCGTTGTGAAAAGTCAGGTTAACGCCATCAGATTGTTGATCTTCTTTGGAACCGTCGGTACTCTTCTCATAGCTTACTTCAATGGTTTTTTCGGAGTCATTTTTCAGTATCAGGATTTCGTCGGATTCTACCCAAATCATTTCTTTAGAATTTTGGTCTAAGCCAAATCCCTTAACAAACTCCCGGTTAGAGTCCTGCTGCACCTGAACTTGAAGGGTAGAATTCAAAAGATTGTGAATCGTGACTTCAGTAGATTCTTCTGCAGAAAACCGAAGCTCTACCACTTCGCCTGATGGGACGTTTACAATACGCTTTTGTGGCTCCAAAAAGGAACTTAGTAAAATCAATGCCAGAAAGGCTAGAAGTTTCATAGTAGTTATAGTTAATATTTTAAACTTATTATTCCAGTTCTATGCCACGAAAAAAGATCGAAAAACAGCGAATTTACGGCTTTACGGTTTTCTTAAAATTAAATCCCGAACAATTTTGTGCGCTGACGGGCAAACTATATGATTTTTGTTGTTGGCTATTCACTCCAAATACACCTAACCTGGGTTCGATTATTCGTCAAACTAGCAATACAATCACCTGGTTAAATTATTTCTGATATCGATTCTGGTTTCAAATCTAAGATGTCAGATCAACCGTTTTGGGGTTTTGGCGGGAATTGGTTAGCCCTATTGGGGGGCATGCGGCCAAAACGGGGAGATTTGCGCTATTTTTACCCTGGGTTGAAATCCATGGCTATCAAATCGGCCACTCCGCTGGAGTTTTTGAGGAAGGTTGTTTTACGAAATATTGGTTCTTGGGTGGAGTTCAGACAACTTGTTGATAGGGTGTTGTAGTTGCAAATTATAGTGTAAAAAACAATCGAACTCAGGTACCTATACCTCATTGGTTCAATTTTTTATACTTTCAAAAACCAGACTTGGAATAGCTTCCTCCCATTTATCAAACTCCGCCTATGGACAAAAACCCCTTCAACCTCCCAAAAAATCACATATAGACTTTTTTCTTATTCATTGTCAATAAGGGAAATAGCAGGTTTTGTATAGTAATGTTCCTTTTTAAAAAACCTCATGAGAAAATCAATGTCCGTTATTAAATCCTTTCCCGTGCCTCCCTGAAAAAATTTCAAATCCTGCCTACAATGTTCAATAGCATATAAAAGCAGTTCTTTGGATAGGTCCGGGGATGTCAACAAAGTCATGATAGATTCTACACTTTCGTCTTCATCAATAGTTGGATTCTCAGGAAGTGGAAAAGCATCAGTTATTCCCCAAGCCATTTCCAATCCAGTATTGGGATTGAAAAAAACCAACCCGGGTTCATCCATATCAGAAATTGGACTGTTATCCAAATCCGAGGAATCATAAATACTTTCCGTATCAGCTCTTCTATTCGATTCCTCTATTTGGTTGGCAGATAGGTTAAGTGAATCATTATGGTACTTGATGAAATCATTGCTAAAATCAACAAATTTTGAAGAATTCATAAAAGCGATCAGGGTGCCATTGTTGAATTTCAAAAATGATTCCATTTGATCCGCCAACATTTCTTCGGCTCGTTTTTTATCATAATCCAAAGATTCAACCTGACGCCAGCTTTGAAGCGATTTCTTTTCATCCGCTACCAACTCGGCGTCAAAATCCATTGTGTAATTGATGCCGGAAAACCACCATTCATTATGCCAATTCACCATACCTAAGTATAGAATGGAATCAATTTTTACCTTTTTCAAAACATAGGATTTCATCGTCATCTTTAATTCCTTGCCTGAGGCAATGTGCTCCAAGAAGATTCCAGTGTCATCCTGTCCTTTATAAAAAAAGTATCCGACCACCCGGGGAGACATGTTCTTAAGGGCATAAGCCAAGATATGATCCTCCCCAAGAATGGCTACCGCCCAAGCCGCACCTTTAAGTCCCAACAATGAAGTATGCGCTTTATGTAGAAAAGCGTCTCTGTTTTCATTCAAATAAGCCACTATATGTTCGGGTTTTTTGGTTTTGAGGATCTCCAATTCAGCACTTTCAAGTATTAGCGCAGTGTCAGGATAAAACAAATAAGCCGGATTCTTCTACCTCTTGGATGGTTTCGGCTTCTGCCATTTCTTCTTCAGTCATGGAAGTGGTTTCCATCATGTCATCGTCCATGACGGTGCCATCTTC
>JBBQXZ010000459.1:0-2903 GCA_038209145.1 Cytophagales bacterium
AATTGTTAGCGGGGAGCTCTGTTGGTTGTAAAAGGCTGTCCCGGCATCCTGCGGTTCATCAAACAGCAGGTAATTGAACCAAGAACCTTCAAACCTGAGTTCAATTATTCGTCAAACTGGCAATTAAATCATCTAGTTAAATTATTTCCAATATCGATTCTGGTTTCAAATCTCCGACATCGGTTAAAAAACAATCGGGTCGTATTTAATATTGCCGGAACAAATACAGGTTAATTGTCCAAATCAGCTACTTGGGACAATGGGTCTTTATCAAGTTTAATTTTGAACCTTAGTCTTGGTTTATTCTTTTAGGAATTGGTAGCCGACCGTTTGGATTTTATAAAAGAAAAATTTCGACAGCTATTTTACTACGTTTCAGGTCCCGTTATTGGAGTGAGGAATCCAGTACTGTCAAATTTTTGTAACCAAAAAACACCACATCATGCAATCAAAAGAAAACATTACGTTCATGCAAATGGCCATTGATCTTGCCACTCAGGGAATCCGGGAAGGAAAAGGAGGACCTTTTGGCTGCCTGATTGTAAAAGACGGAAAAGTCGTCGGGAAAGGGTTCAACTCCGTGTTGGCCACCAAAGATCCCACCGCCCATGCGGAAGTGGTCGCAATCCGGGATGCATGCAAAAATTTGGACAGCGCATTGTTGGAGGGCTGTGAGATCTACACCTCCTGTGCCCCCTGCCCCATGTGTTTGGGAGCCATGTATTGGGCCAAGCCCGACAAAGTGTACTATGCCTGCTCCCAATCAGAAGCGGCAGAGGCAGGCTTTGACGACCAATTAATCTATGAAGAGATGAACGTCGCTGTGGATAAAAGGAAAGTTCCGTTTGCCCAAATTACCACGAAAACCTATATGGATCCTTTTAACGAATGGAACGAAAAGGAAGACAAAACGAAGCATTGAATGTATATGAACTAATTATGTAATAAATAGTACTTCAAATCGCTTTGAATAAAAAGGCTGCAATTTCAAATTGCAGCCTTTTTACATTTTTTAACTTCCTTGGATAGGTAACGTACTACAGTTTAGATTTCTTCAAAACCTAAAATGAAAACACCAAACCGAAAACAGTACTTTTAGCTTCGTACGAGGTGAGGGTAACTCCAACTGATCGAGTCAACAAATAATCGAATCCAAATTTCCAGACGAAGCCATGGGTTAAATACGACTCAGTGGCTCCAATGAAATCATTTTCAAGGACCATTTGGCTGGCACCATAACCCAGATGAACAAACGGGAAGAGGCCTTTGTCCTGCTTTTCATAATTTTTCAAAATTAGGTTGATCGGCAGGTACAGGCTGCCATAAATATTGGCGTATTGGGAACTGACAACATTCAATTCCTCCGGAAAATAATACAAATAACCAAATCCAAGGTTAAAAGCGTTTCTAATTATTCGGAATTCGGTATCCACTCCAGCGTGCAGCGGTTCAAGTCCCACATTGATTCGGTGCGGCAGATACCGTACTTTTCTTTTTGTTTTCTCCATGGAACTTTCATTTTCAAACGAATTAATAGGAGTCGTGTGGACAGGTAGAGGAGTTTGCGTATCCAAGATACGATTTTCGATCTCTTTAATGGCCCCATTACTGGATTCATTGGGTACATTCCGGAATATTTCCCGTTGACCGTTTTGATAAATGACCATCAGCACCTTTCCTTTTGAGAAACTGTAAATGGGGCCATCCAGGTTTTCCCATTTTCTGTATTTTATCTCATTCTCTGTGATTTCGATAACTTTTGAGCTTATTTCATTAAACTCAAAATCAATGATTGTATCCTGTGCAAGCACATTTCCACAAGACAACAGTAAACCAGTTATAATGAATAGTAGCGGTTTCATTTTTATAGCAGTTAAGATTTAAACAGCGTGATTTTAGAAGTTAATAATTGGTTGAATAGACGGAGGATTTAAGATTGGCAGGAGAAAGCGTCCCTGTATATGTCTGAATGATCGTTCCGTTGTTGATTACGCGGAGAGTGAAATCGGACTGACTATCTAGGCCATCACAATTACCGAAGTATTGGACCCAGAATTTGTAGGTTCCTGAGGGAGCAGAACCAACTTCCCAATAAATATTTTCGTTTGGTCCGTTTGGGCAATACCCACAAAGGCAGTCTACATCCAGTTGTCCTCCCTGACCAGACCGGTTCATATAGCTGATTATTGTTCCGTTGGGGGTTTGCACATATAGATCGAGATCTACCACTGTTCCATTAGTGAACTGCAGGTTAAATTGTGGATTCCCGATTTGACCAACAATATCAGTTGGAAGGTCCGGCTCGGGGGGAATGGGACAGGCAGTTAGGAATAGCAAAAAAGCGATAACGCCAATGCTTCTCAGGTGCTGAAACAGATGTGATTTTTTCATGTCTTAAACGTTTAGAAGTGTTTGATTTTATTCTTTATGAAAAAAAACTCTCAAGTAACCTCCATCTCTAAAAAATATTTTCACAAACAGACAAAA
Organism: Cytophagales bacterium; assembly: GCA_038209145.1. Lineage (GTDB taxonomy): Bacteria > Bacteroidota > Bacteroidia > Cytophagales > Cyclobacteriaceae > Lunatibacter. Next base: position 2,488 of record JBBQXZ010000459.1, read on the forward strand.
AAAAGCATCTTACACCCTAAATAATGTTTATTAATCTAAAAAAATAAAGTACATTTAAAGGTTACTTTTCATTTATTTTTCATTAATGGAAGCGATGTCAGAAAATCTCATTTTAAAAGATATTAGAGCCGGGGACAAAAATACCTTGGGAGCTGTATATCAAAAATACCGGAAGGAGTTTACCCAATGGGCGTATGTCCAGTATAGGTGCTCCCAGGATGAAGGGAAAGAAATCTATCAGTTGTCATTCTTTATCTTTTATGACAATGTAATGACCGGCAAACTGGAAAATATGTCCAGTAATATCAAAACATATCTATTTGCCATTGGCAAAAACAAGATACTTGAAATGCAAAGGAGAAACGCCAGATATGCCTATGATATCAATGAGGAAATTTTAGGCATGGATGAGGAGG
>JBBQXZ010000460.1:0-2898 GCA_038209145.1 Cytophagales bacterium
GCGGCAGATGCGATGGTGGAAGCATGGTATGGCTTCAGCAAGGCGTTCCGGGAATTTCCGTACCACATAGGTGTCGTTTACAATGCCCCCGTACATTCTGGTCCGGCCAACTTACTATGGGAAAAGCCCACGGGTTATTCGTCTACCATGGTAGGGATTGGTTACGATGACTTGAAAAGATGGAGAAGCATCTATCCGGAAGATGTCTTTATCAGTCAATTGTATAAAGTTGCTGACGGATTTGACGAGGCACTAAAAACCCTTAATGTTGCTATAGATGGTCTAATGCTGGATCAGGAACAATCACTTGAGCTTAAAGGGGAGATTAGAATCGCGGAGGCCGTTTCCATTATTTACCGAAGTGTCGCCAATCAGGCCGATTTTATAATCCATAGAGACCTGCTTGCGACCAACGAGGATACTGGCTCACGGGAAAACATAAAGAATACGTTGGAGAAACTGCTTCTCAACGAAATCAAGTTGGCAAAAAGACTCTTCGAATTACAATCCATAGATTCCCGTATCGGCTTTGAGGCCAGCAATCACTATTTCTACATCCCGGATGACCTCAAAGAAAAAGTGCTGAATTGCAGGTATTTGCTTGAAAATTGGGTTGGTGGGCTTTGAGAAGGATTATTTTTTCAGAGGTGCTCAATGGGGAATTTTAGAGGACTGAACAATCAACCTGCATAGATACCAAGTTGGAGGACAATTTGTCGATTAGTCGGTTCACCCCCCAATAAGCAAATCTGTGTGGGGTTTCGCCCTATAAAACCCGTTGATAATTACGTCAACGAGCAATTAAATTTTACACCCAATTCGCCTATCAATTCAAAGTCGTTGATCCACCTAACACCCATGTTTTCACAAACATTTGGAATTTTAATTCGATTTGAATTTAAAGCAGTAACTTTTTCTTCTTTAGTTACCACAATAGCATGCTCATGCAAAGCATGTGCAATTATCCAAGGGTCGGCCAACGAGCGAGCTTTGGTGTTATCAACTAGATTTTTGTGAATCGGGTCGGTAGAAAATATTCTTTGCAAGCAGAAAGTCACGGGTTCACTAATTTTCTTAATGGTGATTTTGCTTCCTTTTAACCATTTTGAAAGATCGTCTTCTGTTCTTGTTATTTCTTCGTAAACCACTTCGGGAATGAAAATCTTGTTTTGTTTACCAAGTTCAATTAAAATGTCCCAATAACCGGGACAAAATTTTGGATTGTAATATTTTTACCATCCTTGGATTAACACGTTAGCATCCAAACAATATATGTTTGCCTTTGCGCTCATCTAATCAATTGGGATTCTAATTTTTGAAATTTATTTACATGAACATTTAAAAGGCTGCTCGCTAATGTCGGTTCGATAAAACCTCCCCTAAATGCGTCCAATACAGATTGAGTAAATAATCTGCTGTTTCTATTCAATTGAAGTAAAAAATAATTAGGTCCACCAAGCTTATTTTTCTCCTTTTGCCTGGCTTTCTTTTCGGCATCTTTCTTTAAATACGCAGCGAAATCAATGTCGGCTTGTTTTTTAAGTTTCTGATAAGCAGAAGTTGAAATGATACCAAGGTTTAAAGCCCTAACCAACAATGCAAAAGTACTAACACCCAATTGCTTGGCAATTTTGAAAATATCTCCTGAAGTTTGGAAAGAAGATAAGTCAAAACCCAAAACAATTTCCTTGGGCATTAAAGCATTAGCTGCTACTTCATTGCAAAACAATTCTACGGGATGATATTTCTCTTTGTGTTTTAAGTTTGGCTCAACTTCATTTGAAATGCCGGATTCCGCAATCCAAATATGTGCCAATTCATGAATGAGCGTAAAGAGTTGTGTTGCATTCCAATCTTCGGAATTTACGAAAACGAAAGGGGCATATGGATCAGCTATCGCAAAACCCTGTAACTCATCCGAATCTAATTTTAGTCGGGAGTGGATAAAACTTGTCCTTGAAACAAAAATTCCGTTTTTTTCCGCTGCCTCGATCCATTCCTTTATTGGATTGTCTGATTTGTAACCTGCAGGACTTATTTTTAATGTATCCAGTATATCTTTTGCAACCTTTTGCGGATGATCCTTTGTTGAAAAGCGACCAACAAAGGATGATTTACCTTCTTGATTTTCTGAATTCACATCACTAATCCAAGCTTGCTTTTGTTGAATTTCTCGAATAATAAAAATGGAAGAAGTTGTCAATGGTCTTGATCCTGATTTTCTAAAGTCTTGGAGTGGTTGAAAGTCACGGGGAATTTCAGGCAGAAAGAACAATGCAAAAGGTCTTTTATATGCCTTGGCTAATGTTTGCGCTTGCCTGATTGTAGGCTTACTTATCCCAGATTCCCATTCCTGTATCTTTTCAATAGTTACAGAAACTTTGGCAGCAGCAAATTCTTCGGTAATTCTTGCCGATTCTCTTGCCCACTTTAGAACATTTGGTGTTATGTGCGCTTTGTCTGCCATGCCAGAGTCAATATACGATTTTTATGGTCGGCTTTGTAAAAAACTGATGTTTGAATGTAATTTTGCTCAAATTTCTCATCTTCAGAATTATAAACTTCTGATGATTTGAAATCACAAGAATTGAAAGTCAAGATGGTCGATATGATTACTATCTATTTCATTTAATGAACGCTAGCGTATATATATACGCACCCTACTTAAATGTTATCACCTATTCCAATTTACCCTTAAGCCAACTTTCTATCCTACCTCGACAATAAAAAACAAAAAGGTGAGTAACAGTCAGCCATAAAACCAAGCCTTCAAACCCCTAACCCCATAAAATTACTTCGTCACCGACAGACTCGCTTCATCCAGCCCCCTCTTTTTCAACAAGGCATCAATGGTAGGCTCAGCACCCCTGAAATTCACGTACATTTTCATCGGCTCAT
>JBBQXZ010000461.1:0-2879 GCA_038209145.1 Cytophagales bacterium
CCCAAGGTCCATAGGGATTATCGTGATGTATTGCTTTATGGTGTCTATAACCCTTTGATTAACCATAGTCTCAGTTTTTCTATCCGTTCCGACCAAAGATTGGTGAACTCTTTTGTGCAGAGTTTGTAAAAATCCTGCTTACAGCTATCGTATCTCGCATTTATGATAAACGTTGATATTTCAGTCAATTCAAAATATTCACTGATTTTCTTCAAGGAAACTATACTACCCAGATTGTCTACTAAAAATAAAACCAAATTTTTTAAGAACCTTACATTTCTAACCTTAAATCTGGATACTACATCTTTTAGCAATAAAAATTAGTCCATATATCTTTATTTCAATATATCTACCACTCCAAAATGTAGCGAGTTCGCTCGAAAGCAAATTCACATCCCACATGAATCCGAGGTGATTTTAGTCCCTTGAATGTTGAATATGAATTAAAAAAATTGACCTTTCCATCGGGTGAGTCTTTCATTTGGAGGTGTGGCGGCATTCGTGCCTTGGTAGTTGCCCATTTTAACCGCAGGGCAAAATCCGCAAAGAGCTTCCGGGTTTTTCAAAATTCCCGGGGTCCGCTGTTTATTTAAAGGCTCCTTTTGATGGAATACCATTCGTTCTTGAAAATTAGACAGTTGTTTACAGGACTTCTCGTTGCAAGACGGTGGATTGTGAGGAGTTTCCGAGGCACTCATCGTCAGAGGAAACGTGCTGGGCTGTCTTCCCGAATGGCATTTCGCTATTTCTGTAATTTAAAATCTATTCCCACCATTAAGTAACCTAATATAAATCCTTTATTTCCCAAATGAATACTTATTGGTCTAATTTCATAAGCAAGTTTACTGCGTTTGGGATTAATTCGTAATCCTACAGAAGCATTCCCTCCAAAATATAAAGTATAAAAATATTCAGAATTGTTATTGTTTGCATCGTCCCGCCATCCACCAGTCCCAAGTAAGCCCCTTGAATAATTAATAAATCCACCAGCTGTTGTCACCAGAGATAGAGATTTATATTTAATCAAGTCGTAGTGAATATTTAATCCCAATGAGGTTATTCTATAAAATTGGTCGCGAGTATCGGTAATACCAATTGGTAAAAACCCACCATATATCAAATTGGGGTTTATTCGAAGTCTGTTTTTTTCACCAAAACTTTTTTGCCAGCCTATTGAATATACCAATCCCATTCCAATTTCTCTCTGACCTTCATTAAAACCAATTCCTATGCCTGTCCTAATCGAGCTATTTTTAAACGCTATATCTTGAGCACAAACATAATTATTGCTCGTCAATATTGATGTAATTAAACTAATAAATAAGGGTTTGATTAATTTATCGATCTTTACCAACTTCATAAAAATTTCAATTTTCATATTTGTTCTATATATTTTTTATATTAGTAATACCGACTTTGAGAATATGGGTTATTTGGAGTTTAAAAGCTCCAAATTACCAAACCACCATTTGTTTACTAAATGTAATCATTATCAATTTAACACCCAACGGCACAATGACCTAAATTTTGTGTTCATGGCTCGATTTTTTCCTGTTTAATTTCTCAATCAGTCTTGGTAAACAGTAATGGTTCAGTCCGTAATGGAAAAACTGGAGTTAAAACTTACAAAACACCACCTCAGCTATTTTATACGCTTTTGCCTTTCAATTTTTAATCAATTCCTATTTAAGGTTCCGCTTTTAAGTAGCCAAGCGTCTGTAAAAATTTGTCACTTTCAACAAGGGTTTTTTTATAGAATTCAAAATTTTTATAGTTAAAGAATCCATGTCCCTGCCCTTCATATAGGTGAAGCTCACACCTACTTTCAACTTTCCGCATAACGAGCTGATAATAGTTAACCGTTTCTACAGGAATTAGGGCGTCGTTTGTGCCCAAAAAGAGGATGGTGGGAGGGGCTCCTTCCCTGATATTGTAAAGTGGGGAAAAGCTTTTGTAAGCATCGCCTATTCTTTCATAACCATAACCTCCGGGGCCGTTGTCTATTACGGGATTATACAGTACCAAGGCATTTGGAATGCAACTGATGCTTAAGTTGTCTGAATTTTCATTGTAGTCATCTACCAATGCCGTTGCAGCCGCAAGGTGTCCTCCGGCTGATCCACCGGCAGCAACAATCTTTGAAGGATTAATGCGAAATTCCTCCGCATGGGCCCTAATATACCGAATAGCTGATTTGGCATCTTTTAACGATTCGAATGGCGTTGTTTGCTGACGGCTTTTTACCCTGTAGTCAACGAGGAAACACGTAATACCCCGTTGGGAAAAATAGTTGGCATGTGGTTCAAACTGATTGACCGTGCCACCATTCCAGCCTCCTCCAAAAAAGAACAGCATGGCAGGATGTTTATTGGTTTCATGGTTGGTAACAGCCCGATAAACTTTCATGTATAATTCTGTCGTATCAACTTGCTTGTACATAATTTCCTCCTGCGTAAAGCCCAAGGATTTTGAAAATAATATAATCAATAAGGTCAAATGGAGTTTGTGATTTTTCATTGCTGCTTTTTGGAATTGGAAATTGCTGACTGGCTTCCAACCCTTGCGGTTATTTCTCTTCCAGTCAATATTTTTCTTAAACACGGAAAAAGCAGCCAATTTTCCTAATGTACCTGTGAATTTAGTAAGGATCTTAGTCTGAATGTTAGGGATACTTTATTGATCAGATTTTCTTTAGAAAGTGGTGGAAATTTATATCCGGCTAGGAAAATTATTGACCTAGATCCATCTTGTTTACCTTTTCCCTTGCAATTAAGATAAAAAAGTAGGCTTCTATATATTTTAATCAAACTATGTTTGGATTTTCAGGCAATGTCCTTAACTTATCCACTGAAAATGATTGCACCCTATGAATACCCAGT
>JBBQXZ010000462.1:0-2878 GCA_038209145.1 Cytophagales bacterium
ATATGAAAACAGATTACTTAAATCCCCAAGTTCCCCCTCAAACTGCTTTGGTGGATTTGCCAGTTATTTTGGCGAATGAAGATACTCTTCAGGGCTATGGAAAATTAGTAAGCAAATCGGAATACCTGACTTATCCGATTGAAATTGTCCGCTGGCCTGCTGCTGGTCGGCGGCAGGTAGATGATGGTACTGGCGACGAGGCTGGAACCGTTTCCGGAGACTTTATATTTTTTTGGGAAGGTGATTTTTTCAAAGGTAAAAACCACGCAGTCAACTCGGAATATGTTTTTGGCTGGAGTAAAGCTCCAGAAATGGCATCGATTCAATCTACCGACAAACCCAAGCAGGTTTTGTTGTGGCATGCCAATTACCACCCGGATGGTGGGCAGTTGTTTTTTCCGCTCAACGGAGAATCGTTCATTACAGCCCTGGCATTGCCAGGGGATGATGTGACACCGGGGGATTTTAAGGCATTTAAAGTGGAAGGGGGTACGGGCCTGTATATTCATCCCAATGTATGGCATGAAGCGATAGTACCACTGGGTGAAAGTGCTACTTTCTACGATGAACAGGGTGCCATACATGCCCGGATAAGCATCGATTTTCCTTCAGAGTTTGGGGTATTGTTACGGATACCACTGGTGTGAATTTTATGAAAAGCCTGAATTTAAAGATTTTGGCGAGCATGTCATTAATTATACCAACATCTTCGGATTACCTGCTCCATATTATTTTGATGATTGTTTTGATGTATTTTAAGCAGTATGTAAGTAACTCTTATTTTTAAAAAGTATATTTAAAAAATTAATCAGCCAACTTATCAGTCTGCTTTGATCTGTTCGTCTTTCTACAAACTTCCTTAACATGACCCGAAATTTCTTGATTCCCTGCTTCTTGCTGTTATTTCAAAACTTTGTTTTGGGGCAGCAAGAGCCGCTTCCGTCCAGTGTCTTCGAGTATAAAATGATTCCTTCCGAAACGTCTTCATCCGGGATAAAAAAGGAATATGTGGACTGGAATACATTATTTTTTGATTCCTTTGAGGTTTATCTGAAAACCCTATCAAGCGGCTCTTCAATGAGCGATGACGACTTAGATCCAAATACGGAAAAGCTACTCATCATCAAACAAGGAAAACTGGGCATCGAAGGAAGTGGTTTCGGGAGTGTATTGGAAGAAAGAAGTGTGGTGTTGATTCCCCAAGGAATGGATGTCAAGTTTTACAGTGCGGAAGAGTCAACGGCCACGTATTTCGTGATCCAATGGAATCCCAAACAAGGAAGTCTTTCATCTCAAAGACCGGATATGCATTATGTTATCGAACCTTTTGGATATCCTGCCATGGAATTTAAACAAACTGCCAAAGGAGGAAGAAGGAGCATTCGAGAAGCCCCCTCTTCAACGCTAAAGGAGTTGGAAATGCATATTACGACCCTCAAAGAAGGGGAAAAAAGCCACGATCCGCATACCCATTTGGATGAGGAAATTATTTTGATTTTAGAAGGTGAAGTGGAAGAAATGATCAATGGGACACCCTATCGCTTGGGACCGGGCTCGCTGATTTTTTTAGCCTCCATGGATCCGCACGGGATTCGAAATGCTGGAAAGGGTACCTGTGAATATTATGCCATACGATTTACACCGCTAGATTGATCTTCGTAAAGAGAAAGTAAATAGCCAATCAAAACATAATTGGGGTAGTTTGTCAAACAATAATGTGATACGTTGTAATTGATGGTTATTTGCGTTAAATTTCCATTCAAGAAATAAAATTTGCGTCATAAAAATTAACCAAATCTCTTAAAATCCATGACTAGTTTTTCAGGTAAAATTCAAGTTTTTTGGAGCTTTGTGATAATGGTTTCAGCACCATGGGTGATTTCCTGTGATTCGAAAACCAATGCTTCTGACGCGGTATCAATTCCTGACCAAGTCAGCTATAACTTCCACATTCGTCCCATCTTGTCAGACAACTGTTATGCCTGCCATGGTCCCGATGCCAACAAGCGGGAAGCTGGACTGCGGTTGGATACTCCTGAGGGTGCCTACGCCGCCCTAAAGGATAATTTGGGTCTTCATGCGGTGATCCCTGGAAAACCTGCGGATTCTGAATTAGTCCACCGGATATTCGCCACGGATGCAGATGAACTGATGCCCCCAGTGGAATCGAACCTGAAGCTTTCTGACGAGCAGAAAGAAACCCTAAAAAGATGGATAAAGCAAGGGGCGGTTTATGAACCACACTGGGCATTTACCAAGCCTTTAAAATCAGATGTTCCCCATCATCCCAAAGATATTTGGTCCAGAAATGAGATAGACAGGTTCCTCTGGAAAGCCATGAATGATCGGGGGCTCACCCCGAATGAGGAAGCAGAAAAAGCTTTCTTATTAAAGCGGATCAGTCTGGATATTACAGGCCTTCCACCATCTCCGGAAGACCATCGCGCATTTTTGGATGATCCGTCTCCGGATGCCACTGAAAAGTTAATTGACAGGTTGCTGAAAGAAAAGGCTTACGGAGAGCGAATGGCTGGGTTATGGATGGATATATCTCGATATTCAGACTCATTTGGCTATCAAAACGATAATTACAGGACACAGTGGCCCTACAGGGATTGGGTGATACATGCCTTTAACAAAAACATGCCTTATGACCAATTTATCACCTGGCAACTGGCGGGAGACCTTATGGAAGGTGCCACCAAAGAGCATATTTTGGCAACGGGTTTTAACCGAAATCACAAATATACCGAAGAAGAAGGGGTAATCGACGAGGAATATCGCATAGAATATGTGTTGGATAAAACCAATACCTTTACAAAAGCCATTTTGGGAGTGACAGCTGAATGCGCCCAATGCCACGATCACAAGTACGATC
>JBBQXZ010000463.1:0-2864 GCA_038209145.1 Cytophagales bacterium
AAAGCATAAATTTCCAAGGTTTCCTCTACCGGAACAGGTGACTTTTTTTGAAGGAAAAAATCAACGATTTTCACCACCAATGGCCTGTAACCTGTAAAGGAACCCAGGCCAACAATGTCATTTTCTTTGAATACAGTTCCCCCAAAATCCCTTTTCCCCTTTCTGATACCTCTGAAAACCCCGACCCTGTCATCCTTCCAATATCCAATTACAAGGTCTTCCGCATCGGTATGATTTACCTGCTGCACCTCCAAACATCCCGGGCCCATTACGGTGTACAGAAGCTCCACGCCATGGATACCGTACCAGAACAGGTCTGTATGGCTTTTCTCCAAAGCAGCAGGGCTGAAGGTATGGGCACTTAATACCTCTGAAGGCTGGATGCTTTGGGCAGTTTCCAAGTACCTTAAGCCCGAAGAGGAAAAGATTGGAACCCCAAATTTCTCGGCAGTTTGGTAAATTTCCGCCACTCCTTTTAAATTGGCGGCTACAGGCTTGTCCACAAATACAGGTTTGCCAGCTTTCAATGCAGGAAGCACTTCCTCCATGTGAGGCCTTCCATCATTGGTTTCTATCATCACCACATCCACCAGATCAATCAGCTCATCCATGGAGCTGACAATTTTGACCCCCATTTCCACTATTTCCTTTTTAAAGCCCTGTAGCTGTTCGGGTGTAAAATCCACATCAGGACTCCCGGGAGGGTGGTATAAAGCGACCATTCTGCATCCATTCAGGTCTCTTTTTTTGTTGGGATCATTCAGAATACTGGAGAACGCCGCACTATGGACCGATAAGCCAACAAGTCCAACTTTGAGGTCATCGGGCATCCTATTTTTGGCAATAGAAAATGCGGTCTGCCCTAACAGTCCCAGTCCAACCCCTCCAAAGGTCAGGTTTTTGACAAAATTCCTTCTTATTATTTTGTTGTTATCCACCAGTTATATATTGAGTTATTTAATTATTATTTTTAAACCTTTCCAGCTTGCTTCCCATAAAGGGGAGGATAAAGCCAATGCTGTTTTTGAAACGAAAAGCTGATCCTTCCCCAATTTTGTAATTTCTTTTAAGATTAATAGCCCGGATTTTGCTCAAGAGCCGGATTGATGTCAATTTCTGACAAGGGTATTGGGATTAAAGCCATATCTTGCGTTACACTGCCCGTTTTATTGATTACTTTATAATGGCCCCGGTATTTTCCAGTTGTTTCGACCGTATAATCGGTATAATTATTCGCATCATCCGTAAGCTTCATTCCATAGAATTGTCTGTTCATTACTTCTACAAAAATCCCCCACCTTCGGATATCCATATACCTGATGATTCGCTCGATACAGAATTCCACCCTCCGTTCCCGTCTCAGGATTTCCGTTAGACGTCCCGGGACTGTTTCGGTAACCGGTGGCATACCCACTTCCTGTCTTCCTCTTACCCGGTTTATGGTTTGGTCAAGTAGCTCTTGGGTAATATTATCCCCATTTTCAATTTTGGACTCTAAATAGCTTAAAAGTACTTCGGCATACCGTACCAGAATGATATCATCCCCCGAACTCCCAAAATCCCCTGCAAAATCCTCGGTTACATATTTTTTCCAACCATAACCTGTTGCCCCTGGCAAAGCAGCAATGTTATCTCCTGTCTCATCAGGATGAGCCAAAAATAACCGACCCCTAAATTCCGTATATTCAGGTAGAAAAACGCTCGCATAAAGCCTGGGATCACGATTGTCGAAAGGATTTTGCGGATCATATAATGGGGATTCTTCTATCGGAAAACCATCTTTCATCAAAAAAGCATCCACCATTCCCTGAAAGGGGTTGACTTCTGAATATCCACCGTAAAATTCAGGATGATGGTTTCTTTGGTTGTGGGTATTCCCATAAAGGCCTGCAATACAATTGGTGGACAGGATTATTTCACTGCTTGTTTCCCCTTCTTCCTCGAAAATGGCCTTGTACCTTGGGTCAATTTGATGGGCATTCAAAGCAATGATCTCCTCATAGGTAGATACTGCCTCAGACCATCTCTTATGGATCATTAACAGTCTGCCTTTGATGGCCAATGGAGCCGATTTCAGAATTCTGCCCCTTTCACTGGCAGGCCTGGTGGCAGGAAGATCCTGGGCAGCAGCAGTAAGCTCCTGGAGGGAATAGTCAACAATCTCCGCCAATGAATTCCTTGTCTGGGAATTGGCCTCCTCAATGGTCAACAAATTGGTGATTAAAGGCACTCCACCGTAAAGGATGGACATGTAAAAGTATTCGTAAGCCCTCAAGAATCTCGCCTCAGCGGTCCATTGCGCCTTACGTGCTGTATCCATTTCCACCCTGTCAATGTTCTCAAGAAAGTAGTTGACTTTGAAAATGGTCCTGTAGGCTCTTTGCCAGATGGCCCTTACCACCTGGGTATCAGCGGAACGCAGGTAACCACTATAAATATTCCCGATTGAACCGAATTTATAACTGGAATCATCCGTTGCGCTTGACAAGATCAACAGTTCGTTGGTATAAGCGTTAATACCCACATTGCTGCCATTGTAAATACCTGTCAACGCCAGCAGCGCATCACTTTCACTGTTCCAAAAGGATCCCTCTGACAGCTGTACCAACGGTTGCTCATCCAGCCAATCCTGACATCCGGTCTGCCCTATCAAAATCAAGATGGAAAGGACACCAACTAAACCTAATTTTCTATATGTCTTCATAATTTATGTTTCTATTTTAGAACCTAACATTTACACCTGCCACATAAGATCGGACAAGTGGATAAAACCAATCTGCTCCACCAGTCTGCATTTCCGGATCCCAGCCTTTATAAAATTGGGTAATGGTGAATAGGTTTTCACCCGTAATGTAGAACCGTAC
>JBBQXZ010000464.1:0-2827 GCA_038209145.1 Cytophagales bacterium
ACGATCTGTTTTTCAGGGTGCTTCGCATCCATAATTCGATCTATGTGGAGTCGACGTTCCCATTCGGGAAGCTGTTCAAAGTGACTGAAGGCTAGAGGAGCGTCTTTCAAGCAGTCAAAAATCACCTCCGGTATTCCTTCAATTTGCTCCGCTTCACACAAAACGATCCAGACCCAATCTCCGGCTTCTTTTTTAAGTTGCTTGCGGAGGGAGGCCTTTACTGGTAGAAAAAGCATTCCCTTTCCGAAAGGCATAAGTTTGAATCTTTCCAGCTTGATTTCATCGATCGATCCAATTACCCTCATCCAGCCAAAGGGAAACCGCTTTGAAGGTGGTATTTCTGGGAGGAGAACATAAGTCCAGCCTCCCTTACCTGGAAATTTTTCCAATATGTACTTTTTGTTAACCAGCGGACTTTTCTTCGAATCCATTTGATTTCAAGAAGAACGATGTCAATCTTTTATATTTGAATTTAATCTCTAATTTGACCATTTCCCCGGACTACCCATTTGTATGAAGTAAGCTCCTCCAAAGCCATGGGACCCCTCGCATGCAATTTTTGCGTACTAATACCTATTTCTGCACCCATACCAAACTGGGCACCATCGGTAAATGCCGTGGAGGCATTGGCATATACAGCTGCGGAGTCTACCGCCCGCAGAAAATAATCTATAGTCTCGACATCCTCCGCAATAATGGCTTCGCTGTGTTTCGAACTGTATTGGGAAATATGGTCTATCGCCTCTTTTAAGTTTGATACGGTTTTAATCGACATAGTGAGCGAAAGAAACTCCGTCCCAAAATGCTCCACTTCGGCTTTAGCCAACAGCTCTTCCGGATAAGAACCCTTTAAGGCTCTATAAGAAGGTTCGTCCGCATAAATTTTGACATGTTTGGCTGCCAACCCTTCACCAATCGCAGGAAGATCTTCCAACCTTTTGGCATGGATCACCAGACAATCCAAGGCATTGCAAACACTTACTCTTCGGGTTTTTGCGTTGAGGATGATGGCCTTTCCTTTTCCCAAATCGGCAGAGGCATCGTAGTACGTATGTACGATACCCGCACCGGTTTCAATAACAGGTACCTTCGAATTTTCCCGCACAAAATTGATCAAACCTTGGCTTCCACGGGGGATGATGACATCTATATGCCCCACGGCCTGTAGCATTTCTTGGGTTGCCGCCCGGTCCGCAGGGAGCAAAGTGACGATATTAGTCGTTACTTCGTTTTGTCTCAGTATCTCATGGATGATTCCCAAGATAGCTGTATTGGAGTCATGTGCGTCAGAGCCTCCCTTAAGTACCAGTGCATTGCCCGTTTTCAGGCAAAGGCTAAACACATCAAAGGTGACATTTGGGCGGGATTCGTATATGATGCCGATTACACCCAGCGGCACCCGTACCTTCTGTAAGTCCAGCCCGTTAGGCAGTTGCTTCGATTGCATCACTTCTCCAAGGGGACCTGCAAGTGTCGCCACATTTTGAATATCCGCAGCGATGCCTTCTATCCGCTCTTGGGTAAGTTTCAACCGGTCATATTTGGGATCTTGTGGATCCATCCGGGTCAAATCTGCCTGATTAGCTGTTAGGATTACGGGTATTTGTTTAATAGCTGCCTCAGCAAGGTCAGTCAATATCTGATTTATTTTTATTTCCGATAGAAGGGATAATTTGCGGCTTGCAGCCTGAACCAGCTTAAAGGTTTCTTCTAATGCCATGGCTATAGCGTCTGTTTAGTTTTGCTCGTAAAGGTAAAGGTAATCGTAATGAATAATGGGACGTTGGTTGGTTAGCCCGATTTTTTCCAAAGCAGCTTTGGCACCGTACTCGGCTTTCCCAAGTCCAAGTTTATGACCCTGTTCATCCAAAATACGGATGATGTCTCCCTTCAGGAAGTCGCCTTTGACCTCCAGCACCCCTATGGGAAGGAGGCTGCTGATGCTTTGGGAACCTAAGGCCCGTTTGGCTCCCTCATTGATGATGACTTCACCTTTGGAGTAGTTTTCGCTGTGGGCGATCCATTTTTTCTGGTTGTGTTTGGATTTCCCGGGTTCAAAGTAAGTGCATACCAGTTCTTTTCGGAAGTATTCCTTTAAGACATCCTCTCTTTTGCCGTTGGCGATCAAAACCTCTATGCCCAAATCCGCGGACTTTTTTGCCATGCTCATTTTGGTGAGCATTCCCCCACGGCCAAAGGAAGATTTGCTTGATGATACATATTCACTCAGGTCAGGCATGTCCTGACCAACGACTTGAATCAATTCCGAGGTAGGATCCGAAGGATGACCTTTGTAAATGCCGTCTACATTGGTCAATAGGATCAAGGTTTTGGCGTTGATCATGGCAGCCACTAGGCCGGCCAGCTCGTCGTTGTCGGTAAACATCAGCTCGGTTACAGCCACGGCGTCATTTTCATTGATGACGGGGATAACCTGGTTTTTCAATAAGCCATCCAGGCAGTTTTTCATATTGAGGTAATGAACCCGGTCCCGGAAATCCTCCTTGGTCACCATCAGTTGGGCTATTTGGTGGCCTTTTTCCAGGAAAAGGTTTTTATAGGAACGGATCAATTCGATTTGCCCGATGGAGGCCCATACCTGTTTTTTGGTGACGGCATCGGTTTTGGCGTTTAGGGTTAGGGCCTTTCGGCCAAAGGCCACCGCTCCGGAAGTTACCAGCACCACCTGTAATCCATTTTCCTTTAGGAATACCATTTGATCGACAAGGGAAGCCATGCGGTTGTCGTCGGGAGTGCCGTCGTCCTGCGTCAATACATTGGATCCTATTTTGATGACAACCGTTTTGGCCATTGGAAAATGAAGTCT
>JBBQXZ010000465.1:0-2822 GCA_038209145.1 Cytophagales bacterium
TAAAAAATATCCCTCAACATTTCCCGAGTAAGCGGCTTGGGCAGAAATCCGGTAATTCTATTGGATTCAACCGCTCTTTTCAAATTATTCACATTCATTGAGGTAGTCAGAATAAAGATCAGCGGAAAGGTGGATGCATCAATTTTTTTAACGGCTAACCTTTCCACAAAATCCCATCCGCACATAAGGGGCATATTGAGATCCAGGAATATCACATCTGGATTTCCGCATGACTCGTTATCGGGTTTTTCCAACAGACTTAGCGCTTTACTTGCCGTCTCAGCCACAATGATATGGTGGGCAAAACCCGCATCTTCCAATATTTCCTGATGCAGAAAGTTGATGGATACATCATCATCGATCAGCATGACACAATTCAACTTCCTATCCATATTTAAAGAACATTTTTGATTTATAGAAAATACGCGCAATTTATTAAAAAAATGGGTTTATGCAACCCCGCAATTCATCGTTTACCCGAAACTATTTCTTGAAAATGATAAGAATGTCTTGCATAATATATCAAGTTACAAATTTTTGGCCAAAACATAATTTAGAATTTTGAGGTAAAATTAAAATGCGGTATGCGGATGAAATGGGAGCGTATTGGAGATTCTAAGTGGGATGGCAAATAGGATATTTTAAATATCGGCATATTTGATTTTTGTGGATATTGGGGCAAATTTGTGGGAGCGAGAGGAGATGAACCGAAAATTGATTTTATACATCGCAATGAGCCTTGACGGATTTATTGCCAAAAAAGATGACGACATTGACTTTTTGTCAATCGTTGAAACTCCGACCGAGGACTTTGGGTATTCTATTTTTCAGAGAACATTGACATCTCGATTTGGGGAAGAAAAATAGTGGAAGCAGTGCTTTTTCTGTAGCGGTGTTCCAATTAAAGATATAGCAGGTTTGTGAATTCTGAGACAGAGAAAGGTAAAGTTGGGAACACCCAATACACTGACGATATCGTGGAAAATTGGTTAAATCCTTGAAACTACAGCCTGGTAAAGACATCTATTGTGACGGTGGGGAGGAAATCGTATAGGCACTTCTAAAAAATCACCTGGACTTAAAATTATACTGACTGACTATTTTCCTGATATTACTGCATTTAAAATACAAAAAAACTTGCTGAAAATTTCGAATATGAATTAAATTCCATTGACGCAAGAAATGTTCCTTCTAAGCTTAAAGTACTTGGGACACAAATTCTGTCATTTCACCAATTTCAAACCCATTGATGCCAAATTAATTTTACAAAACGCTGTTGATTCAAAAGCTGATATTGCCATTTTTGAAGGGCAGGAAAGAAGTTTTCCAAGTATTTTAGCAATGTTAGTTTCACCGATTACTGTATTACTGACAATCCCTTTCATTCGTCCTTTTAAATTGGGCAGAATAATTTTTACTTATCTAATTTCCAATTGTTCCAGTATTTGTTCTTTGGGACGGAATAGTATCATATTTACGGACTTATTCTGTAAAAGAAATGGAAAATCTAATAACAGATTTAACAGAATCGAAAAATATGATTGGAAAGTTGGAAAAGTCAAATCAGGACCTTCAAAATTATTGTATCTAATTGGAACAGAAAAAAATAGAAATACTTGTTATAACAGCACCTAAAAGAAATTGGCGGTTCAGTGCTTAAATCTGCCGGCAGGTGAAGCTTTCCCTCAAAGGCGGGACAGGTCGTTCTTCGTATCAAGTTTTTCCCCAAAGGCGGGACAAGTCGTGGTGGCAGACAGTTTTGTGCTTCCCTGCCAGCACGCAGGGAAATCGTTAACTTTTAGCAGCCCCAAAACATGGTGGCTCCGTATAGAAAAGCCAACCGCACGGTCGGGCAAATTTGGTTTTTGCGGACACAAAAACCAATGTTGAAAAACCAAAATGCCTGTCCGATTTTTTTTCGGGAAGCTTGCCCTTTCCCACCACACCCAAACAGAATGATGATTTAAATACTCATTATATGAGATGTTAACTAAATTTTGCTAACTTGGCGAACTGTAAACCAGGTCAATAATGAACCGAATAAAAGACGTTTTAGAACAGAAAGGAATTAAACAAAAATGGCTGGCTGGGCAATTGGGCAAAAGTTACAATACGATAAACTCGTATGCCCAAAACAAGCGACAACCAAGTTTGGAGGACTTATACAAGATTGCTGAAATACTTGATGTTGAAGTCGCGGCATTGTTAATTGAAAGAAAAGCGCAATAAAATATGGACGGAACTAGTCTTACACCGCAGCAGGAAAAGCTCGATGCATTGCAAAAGGTATTGCCTGAAGCGTTTAGCGAAGGCAAAATAGATTGGGAAAAACTCAAAGCTACGCTGGGTGGTGACGTCAACTTTGCCAATGAACGCTATGTACTCAACTGGGCGGGAAAAAGTGAGGCTTTCAAAGTCCTACAAACCCCTACCACCAAAACCCTCATTCCTATTCCCGAAGAATCTGTAAAAAAAGACGGCTCCAAGTATGGTAAAAGTGAATCTTTTATCATCCAAGAATCTTCAAATCTTAAAAATCCCAATGCGGACAACATTTTCATAGAAGGCGAAAACCTGGAAGTCCTCAAAGTACTTCAAAAAAGCTACTTCGGCAAGGTCAAAATGATCTATATCGATCCGCCCTACAACACCGGAAACGATTCATTTGTCTATCCTGATAAATTTGGCGAGACCAAAGCCTCCTATGAAAAGCGCGTAGGCGACAAAGACGAAGAAGGCTACCTGACCAAAGACGGTATATTCCGAAAAAACAGCAAAGAAAACGGTCAATACCACTCCAATTGGCTCAATATGATGATGCC
>JBBQXZ010000466.1:0-2767 GCA_038209145.1 Cytophagales bacterium
GCCCTTCCAGTGCCTGAATGGGGAACTCAGGCTACTTCCACCTTATCGGGGAAAATTTCCATGAAGGTAATGGAGGTACTGCAACCGAGGTATCTTCGGATTGATTTTTCCCTGGATAGGCCTTCTACCGAAAGTCTTAATCTCATCATATGGGCCAATCAACATAATATTCCAGTAGAGCTGGCGCTTTTTACGGATCAAGCAAGCCCCTTGGAAACACTTAAAAAGTTAAAACCCGAACTCCAGTCCGTTATCAGGATTCTGTTGTTTGGAGACACAACGAAAACCACACCCGGTCAACTATTGGAATGTGTCAAAGAGCTGAGAAAACTCCTCCCGCAAGTGGAAATTTACGGGGGTACGGATGCGTTTTTTACGGAATTGAATCGGGAAAGAATAGATGCAAAGTATCTGGAAGGCGTAAGTTACTCCATCAACCCACAGGTTCATGCCTTTGACGACCAATCCCTGATCGAGACATTGCCAGCACAGGGATACACCGTGGAAAGTGCCAAGCACCTCTATCCAGACAAAAAGATCGCTGTCAGTCCTGTAAATTTTCACATGCGGTGGAACCCCAATGCTACCGAGCCTGGAAAACATCTACGTACTCCGACTGGTTGGGTGGATGAACGGCAATATACTTTATTTGGGGCTTGTTGGTTTCTTTTCAGTCTGAAGTACCTCACTGAAGCAGGGGCTTCCTCCATCACCTATTTTGAATGGGAAGGTGATTACGGATGGGTAAAGGCGACTGAAACCAGTATTGAACGTTCTCCTATGGCTGAAATATGGAATAAGTACAACTCATTTTCTTCCCTAAACCCTACCGTATCCAGCGATCCCCTTACTGTGGACGCTATGGTTTTTTCAGATCATGGCAAAAGTATTTTGCTGATCGTCAATTGGACACAAGATGAACGGGCTGTTCAACTTCCTGCCGGTTTTGTACCTATTTCCTATTGGCAGGAAGCGGATGGAAAGCTGACCGAATATCCTGCTAAAAACGCCCCACATTCTATTTATCAAGTACCTTCCAGTGCCCTTTTTGTAGCAGAGAAAAACGATTGAGGATTTCACAAAAAAGTTAAAGCAAAAACCGGGAAGAATAACTTCCCGGTTTTATAGTAAAGTTTTCAACAACTTAACTACACGTTCCATCCCACGATTTCTTCTGATCCCATTCTGAAGTGGGTTGAAAATTCCGCAATTCAGCTACCCTTATTACCAGTTCCTATCTTTGAGATAGGCATCCAACTCTTCACGGCTCATGGGGAGGTCATCCTTTTGTTTTATCCAATCCAAAAAATCATTTTTGATGGCTTCACTCCAACGGCTGTCAATTTCTCCCGCGGTATATTTTCTTTCTTTAAGACGCTGAATACCAAATCCATCCCTCAGCATGATAAACTCCGCATTGATAACCAAATCTTCCAATAAATGAGACGGGATAAAAACTACGCCCCATTTATTGGCCAAAACCGCATCTCCGGGAAGAACGGTTGCTCTGCCCATACGGATCGGATAATTGATGGTGGTAAGCATCATCTCCTGAATATAGGAAGGATCGTGACCTTTCACCCAGCCATTGAAGCCATCCACCCGAAGTAACCCTGCCATATCCCTGACAGATCCGTTGAAGATCACCCCCCTTTTGGAGTTTGTATAAATGGCATTGGCCAAGTTGTCCCCGATAAGGGTGCCGTCCACGATTTTACCGTAGCTATCAGCGATATATACATCTCCGTCCGTTAAGCCGTCTATTGGCCATGAGTTTGTGCCCCCTGCCTGGCTTCTACCTTCGGATTTTCCTATTTCTTTCACCAAGTTGCTTACATCTGGTCTAAGAGGCATGTATTGGGCGGTCACTGCCCTTCCTGTCATTACCTGGTCATCGCGGAGTATAACCCAGTCGTTTTCAAATTGGTTGTTATAGCCCTTGTTTTTCAAAATGCTCCAGGCCTCCTCGACGGATACGTTCTTTAACCGCTTCAATAAATCCTCAGAAACCTTGGGCCTGCCATCTGGAAAACGTTCGCCGGACCATTCGGCTGTCAATGCTTTTATCTGATCGGGGGTTGGGGAAATTTGCTGTGCAAATGTAAGGTTTACCCATGATAGCATCAGGGCCAGATAAACAAGTGATATTTTTTTCATTATTATTAGGTTTAATTCGTGAATGAACAAACAATTTGATTAAAAGAATAAGATAAAGCAACCCTTTGCCTTATAAATTATAAGAACGGCAAAGGGTTGGCTCAATTCATTTTCTACTTAGCTCCACCAGCGGTCGTTGGACCTGTCTGTATTCCAATCATCTGTGGGCGCAAAGTATTCCGTCCCCTCCACCAAGTGTTGCTTGATAACTTCTTCATTAAGTTCGATTCCCAATCCCGGCCCTTCCGGTACTTTGGCAAAACCGTCAATAACCAGTGGTTTGGGGATATTTTTCACCATATCTTCCCACCAGGGAATATCCACGGAATGGTGCTCCAGGGAGATGAAATTTTCCGTCGCGGCGGCACAATGGATGTTGGCCATAAACGAAACTGGGGTTCCCGCAAAGTGCATCGCCATGGGGATTCCTTTTTCCTCCGCATAATCCCCGATTTTTTTGGTCTCCAAGATACCACCCGATGAAGCCAGGTCCGGCTGAATCATATCGATGGCACGGGCATCGATGAGTTTGATAAATTCTTCTTTAAGAAAAATATCCTCTCCGGTCAAGGTTGGCGTATTGATGGAATCTGTGATCTGCTTCCACTTT
>JBBQXZ010000467.1:0-2735 GCA_038209145.1 Cytophagales bacterium
TATGGAGCGGCAAAAGCCGAATGTAGCGCGCATGCGGATCTTGGGAGCGAAAGTCGTACCGGCTACTTCGGGTAGCAAAACACTCAAGGATGCCACTAACGAAGCCATGCGGCAATGGATCAACAATCCGGTGGATACACATTATATCATCGGATCGGTGGTAGGTCCCCATCCTTATCCAGAGATGGTAGCTAAATTCCAGTCCGTAATAAGTGAGGAAATAAAAGCCCAATTGTTGAAGAAGGAGGGTAGGGAAAATCCAGACATGGTGATTGCTTGTGTAGGTGGCGGAAGCAATGCCGCCGGAGCTTTCTATCACTATTATGACGAAACTTCCGTAAGGCTTGTTGCTGTCGAGGCGGCGGGATTGGGCATTAATTCCGGCAAATCGGCTGCCACCACAAGCCTGGGTAAGCTTGGGATTCTTCATGGAAGCCGCACCTTATTGATGCAGACCGAAGACGGTCAGGTGGTCGAGCCACATTCCATTTCCGCAGGTTTGGATTATCCCGGAATCGGTCCGGTACACGCCCATCTGTTTGACACAGGAAGGGCGGAGTTTGTCGCCGTGGAAGACGAAGATGCCATGATAGCAGGTATTGAGTTAAGCCGATTGGAGGGTATAATTCCGGCCATTGAGCCTGCACACGCCATCTCTGCGCTGAATCAGTTGTCGTATGGCCCTGATGATATTATCGTGATCAACCTCTCAGGCAGAGGGGACAAGGACCTGGAAACTTATATCAAATGGGGGAATTACTAACGGTAGCCGCAATGAACAGAATAGACGAACTTTTCAAAAATAAATCCGAAAATATTCTTTCCATTTACTTTACAGCCGGATTTCCTTCCCTGGAAGACACCCTTCCGATTATGAAAGCCATAGAAGCAGCGGGTGCGGATATCATCGAGATAGGTGTGCCCTATTCCGACCCCATTGCAGATGGACCGACTATTCAGGAAAGCAATCAAGTTGCGCTAAACAATGGCATGAGTATGCGCAAACTCTTCGATCAGCTGGCAGCTATGCGGAAAGAGGTAAATTTGCCCGTCATCCTTATGGGGTACCTGAACCCGGTGGTCCAGTTTGGCATTGAGAAGTTTTGTCAAAAATGCCAGGAAGTAGGGGTAGATGGGTTGATTTTACCCGATTTGCCGATGAGCCAATACCTGACCGAATACAAGGAAGTTTTTGACAAATACGATCTGCGCAATACCTTTTTGATTTCTCCACAGACAAGTGAGCAACGGATTAGGGAAATCGATAGTCATACGAACGGGTTTATTTACATGGTCTCCTCTGCAAGTATCACGGGAGCCAAAGCGGCAGTAAGTCCTGAGCAGCTTGCTTATTTTGAGCGGGTGGGAAAAATGGGTCTCAAAAACCCCAGACTGATTGGGTTTGGGATTTCGGACCATGCTTCTTTCAAATCAGCAGCGAGCTACTCCCATGGTGCCATTATCGGCAGTGCTTTTATCAATGTAATAAAATCAGCAGAGAACCAGGAAGAAGCTGTCACCGAGTATATCCGGAGTGTAATAAACAAATGATGCCATGATTATTCAATTGAAAAAAGACCTTCCTTCTTCTGATCTGGAGAACCTGATAGGAAAAATATCCGGCTTTGGATATCAAATCACCCCCGTATCCACCCAGGTAGGAGATTACCTCATCGGTATTGGTTCCAAAAATTTGGATATCCGTAAAATCGGCCATCTCCGTGGTATTCAGGATATCCACATGGTGTCTGAAGATTACAAGCTGGTATCTAAAAAATGGAAAGTAAAGCCAACTGTGATTGATTTGGGTGATGGAGTCAATATTCAGGACGGTGAAATGGCTATTATGGCAGGACCTTGTTCCATCGAATCGGAGGAACAAATTATTAACGTGATAGCGCACCTCAAAAAAAGCGGGATTTCGATAATGAGAGGGGGCGTATTCAAGCCCAGAAGTAGTCCCTATGCATTTAGGGGGTTGGGGATGGAAGGGCTCAAACTTTGGCATAAACTGGCCAGGGAAGCAGGTATCAAAATCGTGACCGAAGTAATGCAGGTTTCCCAAATTGAGGAGATGCATGATTATGTCGATGTTTTTCAAGTTGGGGCGAGAAATACCCAAAATTTCAACCTGTTGGACGAATTGGGAAAAGTGGATAAAGCCGTCATGATCAAGCGGGGGATTTCGGGAACCATTGAAGAGCTGTTGCAATCGGCTGAATATGTGTTTTCCGGTGGAAATGAAAAAATAATCCTCTGCGAACGCGGGATTCGAACCTATGAACGAGCCAGCCGCAACACCCTGGACCTGAACGCTATTCCAATCTTGAAAGCCAAATCCCACCTCCCCGTGGTGGTAGATCCCTCTCATGGCATTGGAATAAGGGAATACGTGCCTCAAATGGCCCTGTCCGGCGTCATGTCCGGAGCTGATGGCATCATCTATGAAACGCATGAAAATCCGGATAAGGCCTATTCCGATGGGCAACAAACCTTAAATTTTGACCAAAGTGCCCTGTTGGCAGATCAGATTAGAAAGACCTTTGCCTTACGCAAAACTTTTCCCCTTTTGTAGATTATAGGTTCCAAACCCGTATTCGAAAGAAGAACCGCCGTCCATGTCGGTAGTATCCTTTTCTTGTCCGGAAAAGAGACCGGAAAGACCACGAAGCCCCGGCAATGCTGGGCATGGGCGCTACCCGTATCAGTGAGCGGACCGGGGCAGCCCTTGGCAA
>JBBQXZ010000468.1:0-2717 GCA_038209145.1 Cytophagales bacterium
TTTCCAAAATAGCAATGGCCTGACTGGCAGCCAGGTAATCCGTCTGGGTAACCTGGAGGCTGTCGGCTATCACCATTTGGGCAAAATTTGAACCGTAGTGGTTGTTTTTGGGAGACAGTAATTCCAAATTACCCTGACTCATGGTTTCAGGACCCATCACGTTATAGGCATAATCCCAGGAATCCGGATCATCGCCTCCCGGTTCTCCCCTTTCTATACCCCCTGGAACACCCATATGAAAAATCTTCGAAACCCGGGCAGTAAAATAACCCCGTTCCCTAAAAAAGCCTGCCATAGAAGGATGATTGGCCAGGGACGGTGTTTCCTTTCTGTAACTACCCGGTTGATCATTGTTCTGCATCATTCCATTGGATTCCGGATACAAGCCACTCATCAGTGAGGCCCTTGAGGGGCCACAGAGTGGAAACTGGCTGTAGGTGCGGGAAAACCTAACCCCTTCCTTCGCAAGTCGGTCAAGGTGCGGGGTATGGTTATCAATATCCATGTAAGGCCCGATTTTGGTATTCAGGTCATCGGAAATGATAACAAGAATATTCGGCTGTTGGGCGATTAACAGAGAAGGGATACAATATAATAATGTGAAAATCAACTGATGACAAACAAGCCGCAAACTACCCATAATACCTATTCCAAAAACGTTAATATTCATTTTCAATTTAACTTACCGCTGTAGGCGCTGATCGCCTGATAGGCGTGGTCATCGTTCATGATAAAGACAATGTTGGGTGGTGATTATTCACTCTTTGCTCCGTGCTGCAAGCCGAAGTATGCATCCAACAAAAGAGCACAACAAACAGGTTATTGTAAGGTGTAAAGATTTTCATATTTGGTTTTTTTTCAGGTTATTATACCTAAGGTTTCATTGTCAAAATGAACGCTTCTTTTAAATCATTACCTTTCCTTTCAAAGGAAGAATGGCAAAATACTAAAATTTCCATCTATTTGCAGAATTACAGGTCCAAATAATAGCTAGCGAAGGGATTAATATGGTGCATTAATACAATTGCGTAACAAATTGGATATTCCCGTTGATTTCATTCGACACAAAAGTTACAAAAGGAAAGCCTAGGTCTTACCATTATGGATTCAACGAGGGCTTTTGATTTAATGCCTGCTGAAATCGATTTCTAGCTGTTAAGGCCTCTCCTTCAAGGATATTTTGGTGTAGCGGGTTTTGCTCCAACACATCGTTTTCCACATCATAGAAGCGCCCGTCCCCATATAGTTTATATTTTTGGTCCCTCACAAACACGCCATTACTGAACTTGCCCCACTCGGGTTTGTAGTACATATAGATATATTCCTTTGCTTGAGACGGATTTCCAAGTACCTGAGGCAAAAAACTCTGCCCGTCCACTTCCCGGCCCACCGGAATAGGAATAGAAGCGGCTTGAGCAAGCGTAGGCAAAAAATCCGTGAAGTCAATCAGGTCTTGGTTGACCTCACCCCTAAGGGACTTTCCCTTCCAGGAGGCGATCAAAGGTACCCGGGTGCCACCATCGGTCATGTTTCCTTTGTCTCCCTTGATCCATCGGCCATCTTTCATTCTGGAAGTGATGTTGACAGCCGTTCCATTGTCTCCTGTAAATAGGATGAGGGTGTTTTCGAGCAGCCCTTCTTGCTCCAGCTTGTCCAAAATCTTGCCTACCAGTTTATCACTGTAGGAAACCATTTCTTTAAAATAGGCTGTGTCCTGGCTGTAACGCAGGTTGGGCTGATCCCAGTCCCGGCTATCCGGTGTGGGAACAAAAGGATCATGAACCAGGTTCATGGGGTAATAAACGAAAAAAGGTTCTTCTGTTTTCCGCCTGATAAAATCTACAATAAAGTCACTGAACACATCGGGGCCATACTGATCGACATTCCTTGATAGCTCCTTCCCATTCTGTACCACCAGTGGATTGGCGTAGCGTTCGCCTGCTGACTTTTCTTTGGTAACTTGCCACAGGCAGTACTCGTCAAACCCAAACGCATGAGGTCGGTTTAGGTCATCCCAACCCGGTTTCTTGTCCCTGTAAAATCCATTAAGCTGCCATTTGCCGGCAATGCACGTGCTGTAGCCAGCCTCTTGGAAAAGATTTCCAAAGGTTTTTTCAGTTGGGTTGAGGTAGCCGAAATCCGTGTAGTTGCGAAAGTTGTATTTCCCGGTCATAATCTGAACGCGGGAGGGAGTGCAGAGGGGCTGGGAATAGCAGTGCTCAAACCTCACCCCCTCAGCAGCCAACCGATCTAAATTAGGGGTGGAGTAGGAAGCGCTTCCGTAGCTACCCAAGCACTCATGCCCCATGTCGTCGGACATGATAAGGATAACGTTGGGTCGGGAGGGATCCTGTGCCGGAAACTTCTGGGCCACAACTTGGGGAAGTTGGGCTAAATAGGTTAGTAGGAAAAGAAAAAAACAAAAGGAAAACGAGTCTTTATCGATCATTGTATTCATAATATTTACTGATAATCATGCGTTTTTATTTGTATTTGCAAAATTAAAAATACGACGCTTTTCAATTTTTCAGCCAGTTTTCAAGATAATTTTAATCAAAAACGGCAAGCTGCATATAATTTATCCAGCCTGCCGTTTCGAAATAAGAGGATAGCTACTTACCTATCAGTAAATTACATTTCCTATAACAAATCATTTCCACTCAATAGCCTGGATTTTGGGTAAACTCACCGGGATTCGAAATGCGATCGATTTGAGT
>JBBQXZ010000469.1:0-2704 GCA_038209145.1 Cytophagales bacterium
AGGAAGGGTGGTTTTGAAGGATACTGGAAGGATGAAGATTAGTGACTTTATTTTCCAGACAATCTTTTACCGCCTGCGCTTTCCTTTTTTCCGGAACGGAACAAATAATATGTTTTGAGGTTAAAATCTGCTTAATCGACATGCTTATCGCTTGTGTGGGGACATCCTCCAAGCTGGTAAACCAACCTTCATTCAGTTGCTGCATTCTGCAGGGTTCGTCCAAGTCCACTACGAGGTAAGGCAATTCCGTATCAAAATCTGCAGGCGGATCATTGAATGCCAAATGCCCGTTTTCTCCTATTCCTACCAGCGCAACATCTATGGGATGTCTGGAAATCAAATCCCCCAGGTGCTTGCAGGCTTCCTCCGAGTTACCCTCCCCATCTATTAAATAAATAGAACCGAGTTTGTCTACCTGGTCAACAAACCTTTCCTTAAGATATTTCCGGAAACTAGCCGGATGGGTATCGGAAATACCGATGTACTCATCCAAATGAAAAACGGTTACTTTTTCCCATGGCAGATCCTCTTCTATCAACTGGTTGATTGTTTCAAATTGACTGGTACCGGTAGCCAGCACAATGTTTGCATGTCCCTTGGTATTGATTGCTTGTCTAATTTTGATTGCTGCTTCTTTTCCGGCATGCCTGCCTAGTTCTTTTGGGTCCTTCGTTTGAATAATTTTCATGAAATATAATTTTTATTTTTATATGTTAAACGGTAAGTGATTCGCAGTATCTATCCAGTTAAAAACGCTGATTTTAGCCAAGGGCACTAGTTGCCACTCGAATAACATTACCTCCTAAAATTTTTTGAATTTCTTGGTCTGCGTACCCCAACTGCACCATTCCTACCGTAAAAAGTGGCCAATTGGTCCAGGCCATACTTTGCGCCATTTCTGGAGTTTGCTTAAAATCATCCACTGGCCATAGGGCTTCCCAACGGGTTCGGGGTCTTCTGTATGGTGGTATTTTTTTATTTTCCGCTATGGAATATTGGGAGGTATAAGCTACATCGGTCCCAATGGCCACATGATTACTTCCAAACTTTTTAACCATGTAATCAATGTGATTCATCATGGAGGCAATATCTCCGCTGCCTCCCAAATATTGGGGGATGCAGCAAATGCCCAAATATCCATCCGTATCAGCGATAGCGCGGATGACAGGATCAGGCTTTCCCCTGAAATGCTCGTAAAGGGAACTCACGGTACTGTGGCTGGCAACCATGGGCTTGGCAGACAGTTGAGCTGCTTCGAGGCTTGTCTGCCAGCCAGAATGCGAAATGTCCACGATAATCCCGACACGGTTCATTTCCTTTACTACCGCTCTTCCGAAATCACTTAGTCCGAAATCGCCCTGTTCACCACATCCCCCGCCAATCATGTTGTTACGGTTGTAAGTGAGGTGCATCATCCGAATCCCCAACTGGAAAAACACCCTGATATACCGCAACTCTTCTTCCGCAGAAACCCAATCTTGCGGAAGCGGTACGCCGTTTCCCGTAAAATATAAGGCATGGCGATTTTCGCTCTTTGCCTTTATAATATCGGCAGGCACTACCGCTTTGCCCAGAAAATCCTTCATCCAGTCGGTGGCATAAGTAAACCTTGATAGGCGTTTCAACAGACGTGAGATTTCATTGCCTTCTTCCCCAGCATTCTGGACGACACAGGTTACTCCTGAGGCTTTCCAGGCATTCATAAACTCCTGCTTCTCCCGCTCATGGTGAACAAACCTGGTCATGGACATGTCCTCCTGAAGGTCTTGGATTTCCAATGGAGACGCATCGCTTTCGATGGCCAATTTCATTCTTTCACCATCTAGTGCCGCTCTGGGCATAAAGCCATAGGAGTCAACAACCACGGAATTCCTGTGAAGCTCCAGCCCATGTTCCAATTGCTTGGGGGTAGGTTTGAGGATGCTCAACGCAGTTTGGTATGCCTCCCTCATGGGCGGGGTGATGATAAACCCGAACTTATCCCCTGCGAAATTCCCGGAAAATTCAGAAGAAATGCCAGTCGCAAAACTCTCTAAACTAGTAATCCCTGACATGCCAAGGCCTGCCAAACCGGACACTCTAAGGAAATTTCTTCGGTTACTTTTCATATAAATAGCTTGATAGTATTTGGTAAAAGGAAACGCTGTGAAGTCATTCTCTTGTTGATCAGTTGGAAAATGGGCTGTCAGGCCTTTTTTGCCAGCGGTGTGAGTGAGGTCAAATCGCCGATTTTCACGATCTTTCCAGACTCGATACTTTTCCTTGCCGCAATACCAATCAAGGCCGACATCGCGCCATCCCTGGATCCGGCAGATTGTTTGTACAGGTCCGGACTGTCGGGAAACCGGAATATTTTATCTTTAAGCCGGGGATCGGATCCTCCATGTCCTCCGGATTGGGGGATTACCTGGATGGTATTCAAGTTTCCGAAAAGATTGGAAATGGTGATTTCTTGGTAATCAGGCACATCGCCTGTAGGCATGGACGATTTGATCCAAGCATCCAATCTTCCTTTGCTCCCATTGATGGCGACCCGAAATCCTTCATACGGTGAGAATGCGGTAAGCGAATAATTGACAGGCACGCCATTGGCATAGCGGTATTGCACCGCCATGGTATCATAGATATCAATCTCTTTCCGGAAAACACACCCATCACGCAGGTAGCCGTCATGTTTCTCATGGTCCACATAGAGATTCATTGC
>JBBQXZ010000470.1:0-2683 GCA_038209145.1 Cytophagales bacterium
AGCATTTCCTGAAAAATCTGAAGCGTCACATGGGGCTCGGCATGAATGCCATCGTGACAATCGGTCACCTGCTGGGAATCTGGTCCGTATTTTTGGGAATAATAAGCCAGTACCCTGTCGGTGTAATTTTTAAACTCCCCGCCCAGGACTTCAAACGAAATAAAATCGGTAAAAGAAAGCCCACCTGTCATCAACCCGCCAATATTCGCATATTCCTCTACTAGAAGCACGGAATGCCCCATACGGCCCGCATTAACAGCGGCCATTATTCCGGAGGGAGTTGCTCCATAAATGATGAGCTCGAAGTCGGATGAAGAGTTACTTTTAATCGTGAAGCTAGAAATAAAAATAAAAGCAGCGATAAAATATAAGGAAAGAAGTCGGTTCATGGGTCTTTTAACTAGTCCTTGGGTGAGGGAATTACAAGACTAGTAAGGTAAGTAAATGATAATGAATTTATGTTTTAAATAGGTGGTTTTTTTAAAATGTTACAGTGATGCCCCATTCTTTTAGGCCCCTACGATCCATCTTTTAATTTTAACATGTCATAAACTATCTTTTAATCGGATCCATTGCCAGGTTTCATCTATACACTTTTTAATTAGTGCCAATAAAAATGGCTACCCAAAAAATCACGGACTCAATGAAGGCTTTTGGTTTAATACTGCCTGAAACGTTTCCCGAGCTGTTAAAGCGTCACCCACAACCTTATTTTGAGGGAGCGGGTTTTGCTCCAACACATCGTTTTCCACATCATAGAAGCGGCCGTCCCCATATAGTTTGTACTTTTGATTCCGCACAAACACGCCATTATTGAACTTGCCCCAATCGGGTTTGTAGTACATGAAAATATATGCTTTCCCTTCCTTCCCGAGGAATCTGGGATATGTTTATCCAGTAGGGTACGGGATTTCTTTGTGGCAAATACTGCCGTTCCCCAGTGGCACGAAGTTCCAGTTTTTACTGTCAATTTTTAAATACCGTCCAATTCCTTGTATTGCCATCTCTCGTTTGGTGACGTGGTATGCTCGCGGGAAACAATTTCCTTTACCTTTAGGATGACTTCCGGATTTTCTGCTGCCACATCGTACTTTTCCAACGGATCACTAATCAGGTCGAATAATTGCCAAGAAGAATTCCCTTCATGGATATTCATCTTCATTGCCTTCCAGTTTCCAAGCCTAACCGCAATTTGGCCACCGGAGGAAGGGAATTCCCAGTAGAGAAAATCAGGCTGAGATTGGCCGTGTCCCATTAAAGTGGGATAAAAACTTGTTCCGTCCGTTTTTTGGGACAGTTCTTTACCCGCCACTTCAGCCAGTGTAGGCATTACATCATAAAAGACGGATGGACGATCACTTGTTGATCCTGCCGTGATTTTTCCGGGCCAGGAAGCAATCATAGGCACGCGGATCCCTCCTTCATACAGGTATCCTTTACCAAATCCTATTTCTTCCCTGAATTCTGCGGCACTGTTAAACCAGGGGGAATCTGTTCCGCCGTTGAAAGTGGGGCCATTATCGGAGGTAAAAATAATCAGGGTATTTTCATAAAGGCCCTGAGCCTTTAATTGGTCAACAAGTTGGCCAACTTGCTCATCCAGGTAACTGACCATTGCTGCATAAGTAGCTCTGGGATAACGTGATGGAAAATAGGAACGATCACCCAAATAAGGCTCCTCATCTCCAAATTTTTCCACATAATAATCAATCCATTTTTTAGGAGCCTGAAGAGGTACATGGGGAATAGGTGTTGCCCAATACAAAAAGAAGGGTTTATTGCTGCTTTGTTGCGCTATGAAATTGGAAATTCGGTCAGACATTACCTCCGGGGCGTAATCTGTCAGGAAATAATCCCCGTAGCTGGCCAAGTCATAGGGATCAGCTCCTTCGGGAAGTTTTTTATTAGGTGGTACCGTGTCATTGTTTAAGTAGACCCTGTGGTCATTCTCCCACAGATGTACCGGATAGCCGGTATGGGCTTGCCGTTGGCAATTGTAACCAAAGAAATAATCAAACCCCTGCTTGTTGGGAACACCCGCTGTATGGGGGGCTCCAAGCCCCCATTTGCCGACCACTGCTGTCGTATATCCGGCCTCCTGAAGCATCGATCCAAGCGTAACCGTTCCACTGGCCAAGGGTCTTTGGCCTTCCAGGGTCGAATCCGCAAGCATGGCATAGTAATCCCAAACATCTCCCCTGCTGCCCCATTCATCATTTCCCCTTACCTGAGAATGTCCCGTATGCTGACCTGTAAGCAAAACCGCCCTAGCCGGGGCGCAAACAGGTGCACCGGTATAGTGCTGGGTAAATAACATACCTGAAGACGCCAAAGCATCAATATTGGGTGTCTCAATCTTTTCCTGACCATAACATCCCAGATCCCCATAGCCTAAATCGTCGGCAAGGATATATATAATGTTTGGCGGAACAACTTCTTTTTCTTTTTCCTGACAAGCAGCAAGATTGAAAAGAAACAGGGAAACAGGAATAGAAACTAAAAACCATTTTTTCATATACAAATCATATATAACAATAAGTTGATGATAGTTTTACCTCTCAATTCCATCCCCCTTGTGGTTGGGATATCTAATATTAAACAAAATTCAGTCAATTTAAAGACTGTACCGCAGAATCGCTTTGTTAAGGCAAGAAAGTTTCCGATTGACTGATTTTGAAGAATT
>JBBQXZ010000471.1:0-2659 GCA_038209145.1 Cytophagales bacterium
GGTTGATTCAGCTTCAAAAATTAACCAGGGACTGTACAGCGGACATTGTAAAGGTTACCGCATTTTTGAGTAGGACGAAGTTTAGGCAGTTTATGACGGGTATCGCCTGGGAAACAGAAGTTTGGATTGCTGATAATCCCGACCATTTGGTACATTTTAACGGAGACAAGTTTTTTGGGCCTTATAAAGGCGGGTGAAGATCTAGCCTATAACACGACCGATTTGGGATGGACAGAAATAGATTTGGAAAACAAAGAAATAACCATTTCAGGCCAGTAAAAAGGGCTTTTTTTATTTTTTAATGTATTAAAATCAAAGCGTATTGATGAGGAACAAATTTGGGTGATTGCATTTCAAAGAGGTTCCAGTCAAAATCAGTATTCAGTTTTTTATTAGCCTGGAGGAGGAATGGGTAGATTTAATAGATAAAAAAACCATCTTGCCGCAGTTGTGGACTACTTGACGAAATGGGTCATGATAAAAATCAGTTCAATTGGTTCTATTCTATTTCTTTGCCCTCGGGATATTATTTTAATACGGATACCCCTGAAGATTAAAATGTTTTAAAACCTAATTGGTTTAATAATCACCATTTTGAAGATTAAAAAAAAACCCCTGATAGTCACTATAAACTACCAGGGGTTTAAAATTTCTTTTCTTGAGCCTTTAATTTTTGTCTAGCTCCCCACTTTCTGCCTTTTCCAAAAGTTCGTCATTGGCTACAATTCCAATTTCTACCCTGCGGTTTTTAGCCCTTCCCTCATCAGTTTCGTTGGTTTCTATAGGATTGCCAAATCCCATTCCTCTGGTTGTCAATCTATCACCGGAAACCCCTCTCATTTTGAGGTAGTTTGTCACTGAGTTTGCCCTTCTTTCTGAAAGACCCTGGTTATAGCTGGCAGTACCCCGATTGTCGGTATGGCCGTCGATTATCAAGTTGGTTTCCGGATATTTGTTGAGTATGCCAGCCAGTTCCATGACACTTTCTTGCGATTCAGGCGTAAGTGAGTAAGAATCAAATCCAAACAGGATACCAGAATCAAAGGTTACTTTTATCCCTTCTTCCTTTCTCTCCACCTTGGCGTTTTCAATGGCTTCCAGCTCTTTTGCCTGCTTGTCCATGTATTTGCCGATAGCCGCACCGGCCAATCCACCTACTGCCGCGCCGATGATGGCACCACCGGCAGTATTACCTTTCTTAGCTCCGATAAGACCACCTATGGCTCCTCCGGATCCCGCTCCTATAGCTCCTCCCTTGCCCGTATTGCTCCAATCGGCACAGCCCATCATCATAACTCCGCTGGCAAAGAACATTAAAAATAAATTTAGTCGTTTCATTATAACATGTGGTTTAGTTTTTTGAATTCCTCCTCAATCTTTCCTTTGGCATCAAAGGAATCGTCCAAGTTAAACACACCTGTTCTAAAATCATGCCAAAGGCCATCACCACAATCTATATAACTGCCGCGCTTTGTGGGTTCCGATGCTTTGGCTATACCGTAGTCATAATCGGGCAAATAGATGTTTGCCAAAAGCTCCTTTGCATTCTCCCAATCCAATTCCAAACGGGTACCGTTGAGCTGTATTTCTATTTTTCGGACAGCGAATTTAAACGTCAGTTCGTACATCCAAACTTTCTCTGATTCCACCAATTTGTACCGGATCATCAGAGGTGCTTCCCGCTTACTCACCTCATAGACCGCTTGGATATATTCCTGGGTCAGGTAGAGCCATTCTTCCACATTGAGGGGGATGGACCGGATGATTTTCCCATGCAGGTCTTTGGCCAGTATTTTGACACCCCCATCCGGTCCCAACATCTTTTGATGTGACCACTTGGAGCTGGAATACAGGAACAGGAATTCACGCTGCCAGATTTTTGGGATTTCACCCACGAATCGGTAATCATCGTTTTCCGTAAACCCTTCATTCACAATTTCCCCTGGACTGAGTTCCTCCCTGTCGGTATAGTTGATTTCAAATTGGGTGTTGACGAAACTCTTTTCGAAACTAAGTTTCAGTTTGAATACATGGCTAAAAGGAGGGGGGATTTCCCCTGTTTGAAAGTCAATTTCCAACCGGATGATATCTTCGGATTTTAGGTGCATGCTGGGATGAATTTTTACTAGGGAATAAAATTAAGTGTTTCGGAATGAAAAATTCCATTATTTCCTAAATTCATGCCATGTATATTTGCGGTGAATTGGACAGATTTCCATAAAAACATCTTGCGCAGCCACATGTCAACCTCAGCTAACAGCCAAATTGTTTCAGATCTCTACGAGAAAGGCTGGTCGGTAATTGATCACTATATTCCGGAAGTACTGCGTGCGGCGTTGTTGGGGGAGCAGCGGGATATTTTACGGCACGGTCAGTTCCGGCATGCGGGCGTAGGCACGGGTGACTCCTTTTCCATCAAGCCGGAAATCCGCAGCGACAAGGTTTTTTGGATGGAAGAGGCCCAACTTACCCCCTTGCAGCAGCAGTACTGGGAGCTGATGGACGTCTTGATGCAGGAAATCAACCGGCGTTGTTTTCTCGGTCTGAGATCGCTCGAGGCCCATTTTGCGATGTATCCTCCCGGTTCCTTTTACCTTCGGCATTTCGATCGGTTTCAGGCAGTGGCCTACCGGGTGGTTTCAGTCATTCTCTATTTGAA
>JBBQXZ010000472.1:0-2644 GCA_038209145.1 Cytophagales bacterium
GCCTTGCCGGCAAGCTCATAGGAAAAATCATCCAACTCCATGACCAGGTTTTTGTGAAGCGTGGTTTTTGTTTGTTCGTGTCCGATCCTAAACCCCTCGTAACGGTCTCGACACACCCCCAAAGCCATAGGCCCACCCATATAGGCAATGTGTTTCTTACCCCTTATAATCAGGTGATTTACCATTTCCATCGCACCTTTGATATCGTCCGTCTTGATCATGGAAGTTTGGATAGAATCACAAGTTCGTTCAAAGAGTACGATGGGAATTTCCCGATCAAGGATATGTTGGATGTGATCAAAGGATTGGGTTTCTTTGGAAAAAGCGATGATGATCCCATCAACCCTGCTGTTGGCAAGGGTTTCTACAATGGACACTTCTTTTTCAAAGGATTCCCCCGACTGAAAAATCATAACTTTATACCCTTTTTCATAGGCAATATTTTCAATGCCCGCAATCGAATTGGACCAGAAATAGCGATTGATGGTCGGCACAACTACCCCTATTATATTTGATCTTTTACTGCTCAGGCTGCTTGCCAGCAGATTGGGGTGATAATCCAGTTCCTTGGCCATTTGTAGTACGGCCAATTTAGTCTCTTTCTTGATTTCAGACGAATTTCTCATCGCCCGGGATACGGTAGCCACGGAGATATTTAATTTCTCAGCGATGTCTTTAATGGTTATGGGTTTCTTCAATGGGTTTATATCAGGTTTTATGAATTTTTTGAACGCAAGTTAATCGATCAAAAATTAATAATCACCGTTTAAATTCAAATTTGGCCTTTTGGATGATATACGCATAGCTATATGGCTAAAGCTTTTCTTTATGTAATCAGATTTGATGTAGATAAGGTATATATCTGGTTTTGTTAGGTAATTTTTTTTACACTTAGTTGTTTCTCCTATTACCATTGTCCTGATTAAATAAGAAATTAGGTTAAAGGATATTTTTAAACAAAACCTTAGACCTTTAACATTTATTTTAATAGGAATATGCTTGGACAAGTGGCTGTCTTTTTGTTGTTTTAGGTATAACTTGATCTTCTTCACTATGAAAATTTTTTCTTACCTAATTATAACGATCTGCTTCTTAAATTTCCAATGCCAGGTAAATGAACCTATCACGCAAACAGATTATCCTTCCTTTAGCGGGATTTATCCCCACTTGGCCTACTACAATGAAGAAGGAGAATGTGGTACCGGGGCGGTGGTTCCTTGGGCTGACCGACTATGGGTGATTACTTATGGCCCACACTTGCCCTTTGGATCTTCCGACAAACTCTATGAAATAACCCCAAATTTGGAACAAATAGTGAGATCTGAAAGCATAGGGGGAACTCCTGCCAACAGGATGATCCACCGGGAAAGTGAGCAACTTTTTATCGGACCCTATGCCATCAACGCTTCGGGGGAGGTTCGGGCCATTTCTTATGAGCAGATGCCGGGCCGACATACAGGCAATGCCCGGCACCTGACTGATCCTGAAAATAAAATATACTTCGCCAGTATGGAGGAAGGCTTTTACGAAGTAGATGTCCATTCCCTAGAAGTGAAGGAGCTGTACGAAGACTCCAACGTGGGGAATAAAAAGGAAAGGGATACGGACAGCAATCCTCCGGGAAGCTTGCTTTTAGGTGCCCATGGTAAAGGAGTTTATTCCGGACAGGGGGTCATGGTCTATTCCAACAATGGAGAGTCAGGTCAAAAGGCACTGGAACAATTTGACATAGAAGCCGGGTCACTTTCAGAATGGGATGGAACTACCTGGAAACTTGTAAGAAGAAATCAGTTTGTCGAAGTAACCGGACCAGGCGGGATTTACGGCAACTCCGATCCCGCCAACGATCCCATCTGGGCTACGGGATGGGATCACAAATCGGTGCTTTTGGGCGTAAGGAATCCAGCTACAGGATGGGATTTCTACCGGTTGCCAAAAGCAAGCCACAGCTATGACGGTGCCCACGGATGGAATACGGAGTGGCCAAGGATACGGAATGTCGGCACAGAAGATAGCCCGGACTACCTGATGACCATGCATGGCATGTTTTGGAAGTTTCCGGGAAAATTCACGGCAGCCAACGCAACCGGAATACGTCCCCGGTCTGCCTACTTGAAAGTAATCGGAGATTTTGCCCGCTGGAATGGCCAATTGGTTTTTGGTTGCGATGATTCTGCCCAAAGGGAATTTTTGAACAAGCGAAGTGCCAAGGGAAACATAGAGGGACCCGGCCAATCAAATTCGAACCTGTGGTTTACAGACTTCAACTTACCGGACCAACTCGGTCCCGCCACGGCAAACGGTTCCATTTGGCTGTCAGAGCAGGTGGCTGCCAATGTTCCTTCTGAACCCATGCTTTTTGCCGGCTGGCAGTACACTTCGATGTGGTTGAAAAATGAGGGGTCCCAGTCCGTAATTTTTCAATTGGAGGTGGATAAATCGGGTAGGGGAGAATGGGAGCCGTTTGAATCGACGACATTGGATGCAGGTGAAGCCACAGTACTAACTTGGGGTCAGGATAATAAGGGGGAATGGGTTAGGGTAAAGGTAGATAAAGGTACCAAAGCTACCGTACACCTGTCCTTTTCGGATCAGGATGAAAGGGGAAAATACCCCACGGGAATATTTGAAGGGGTACGCACAG
>JBBQXZ010000473.1:0-2604 GCA_038209145.1 Cytophagales bacterium
ACCCATTGTCTTTGGCTGCAATGTTTTTGGCTGGACAATAGACCAAAAGCAATCGTTTGCCATCTTGGATGAATTTAGGGACCTAGGGTTTGATACGTTGGATACGGCTGATGTCTATTCCCGCTGGGCTTCTGGAAACCAAGGAGGCGAATCCGAAAAGATTATAGGTAACTGGATGAAGTCGAAGGGTAACCGGGATACCATAAATCTGATCACCAAAGTGGGGGCAGATATGGGGCAGGGGAGGAGAGACCTTAGTGAAGCATACATCATAAAGGCGGTGGAAGCCTCCCTCAAACGGCTTCAGACCGATTATATAGATCTCTACTTAACCCACTGGGACGATGACCAGACGCCCGTGGAGAAAACCCTGGGAGCGTATCAAAAATTGATGGAAGCCGGCAAGGTAAAGGCCATAGGAGCCTGCAACCTGTCCGCGGATAGGTTAACGGCATCCCTTCAGGCACATAAAAACTTATCTCTTCCCAAATACGAAGTCTTTCAACCAGAGTATAACTTGTATGACAGGGAGGGATTTGAAAAGGGAGTAGCGGGTATTTGTCAGGAAGAAGGATTGGGTGTCATCTGTTATTATGCCCTAGCTATGGGATTTTTGAGTGGCAAATACCGGGCTAAGGAGGACTTGGGGAAAAGTGTGCGGGGTGGCGGTATCGAAAAGAAATACATGAATGACCGGGGAATGCGCATATTGGAAGGGTTGGATAGCCTTGCTGAGGCGCATGGCGTTTCGCAGGCAGCGGTAGCTTTGGCTTGGCTGATTCACCAGCCTGTGATCACTGCCCCCATCGCCAGCGCGACAAAAAGCAGCCACCTGAAGGCATTTGTGGAGGCGGCAGGACTGGACTTGAGTAAGGAGGAACTTTTGCTGCTGGATAAGGCATCAGCATATTAATATCACGCGGTAATCATAAACATGATGGCGATAAAATGGAGCACCGTTCCGGCCAGCACAAACAAATGCCAAATGGCATGGGCAAAACGCATGGTTTTGTTGGTATAGAAGATCACACCTAAAGTATAGGCGATGCCTCCGGAAGCAATCAGGCTAAGTTGGGATATATCCAGGTTACGGATTAGAGGCTGGATAAAAAAAACGGCCAACCAACCCATGCTGAGGTAAAGAACCAGCGATAACCTGCGAAATCGGTGGGTATAAAAGATTTTAAAAACGATGCCGGCCAGTGCCAGTGTCCAGATTACCCCGAAGTAAATCCATCCTGTTACTCCCCCTATACCCATCAGCAGAAATGGCGTATAGGTCCCTGCTATCAGAAAATAGATACTCACATGGTCAAAAGTCCGTAGCAACGGCTTGATTTGGGGGGATTGAATGGCATGATAGAGGGTTGAGAAGGTATATAATAGTAATATGGATCCTCCGAATAGACTGCAGCTGACAATATGAATGGCTGTACCGTTCAAAACCGAAAACGTGATGAGCAGGGCTATGGCCACAATGCTGAACAGCACGCCGATAAGGTGTGTGATGCTGTTTGCAAATTCTTCTTCCAGTGCTTGTTTTCTCTCCATTTAGAGTGTAAAGGTAATTGATATTAGTGTTTTAATACTAATTTTCTAAACGATCCAGATCGGGAAAGCCACCGAAAGACTGTTGCTTGAGGATAATCGTATTCTCTGTTTGGATAACTCAAAGTGACCTAATACCTGAATAACTTGTAGCGATTGTTATTAAAAACCTGAATTCGATTGTTACTTGACCAAAACCCAGACTATTAGTTTGACCCAAAAATAAAAAAACCCTGATAAAATCAATCATCAGGGTTTTTAATAAATCATAAATCCCGGAAATTATCCGATGGAAATTCTCTTGAATGCACTTACGGTTAGGCCTTTACTCACACTGTCGAGGTACTGGGCAATGGTTTTGCTGTTGTCTTTCACAAATGATTGGCTAAGCAAGGTGTTTTCTTTGTAGAATTTGTTCAGCTTACCCAGTGCGATTTTTTCAAGCATTTCTTCCGGCTTGCCTTCTTGGCGTGCCTGATCTTTGCCCACTTCGATTTCTCTTTCCACGGTAGTGGCATCTACGCCGTCTTTGTCTACTGCTACCGGGTTCATGGCCGCAATCTGCATGGCCACGTCCTTACCTGCCTCTTCCACATTCGATCCGCCGGTGTTAACAAGAGATACCAATACCCCCAATTTGCCGTTGGAGTGGATATAGGCAACTACCTGGTCTCCGGTTAGTTTTTCAAAGTGTGAAATTTCGATTTTCTCACCGATTTTTCCGGTCATTTCAGTGATTTTTTCACCCACTGTAATGCCTTCAAAAGGCAGTGCATGAATAGCGTCAACGGAACTGGCATTTTCTTTTACCGCAAGGGTAAGTATGCTGTTTGCTAGGGTGCCGAATCCTTCATTCTTTGCTACAAAGTCAGTCTCGCAAGTCAATGAGATAAGAATACCCGTTTTGCCATCAGAGCTGATGTCGGTAACTACCACGCCTTCTTTTGTCTCTCTGTCTGCCCTGGAGGCAGATACTTTTTGACCTTTTTTCCTAAGGATGTCAATAGCTTTTTCAAAATCTCCTTCAGCTTCGGTCAGGGCTTTCTTACAGTCCAT
>JBBQXZ010000474.1:0-2563 GCA_038209145.1 Cytophagales bacterium
CTGAGTTTCCAAGACAAAGCTACCTCAAGCGGACTAGAGAAAATGACCCGATTGCAAGACCGGGATCAACATCTCTTTATTTGCAGGATGGTTCGTTTCTTCGGTTAAGAAACGTGCAGTTGAGTTATGATCTGCCCAAGACCTTGCTGTCAAGAGCAAAAATAAAAGGAGGAAGGATATATGTCAATGCAACCAATTTGCTGACTTTCACCAAATATGACGGTTTTGATCCCGAAATAGCCAGTTTTGACGCCAACAGGCAAAACAGGAATTTAACACAGGGTTTTGCAGGTGGAAATCCTTTTCCCCAGCTTCGAACCATTACCGGTGGATTTTCACTTTCGTTTTAACCCTTAAAATGTCAAAAAGATGAAAAAAGTTAAATTTTCAAAAATATTATATACGTTTAGTTTGCTTTTCATGATGTCGGCTCTATTGTCCTGCGAGGAACAGTGGCTGGAGGAAGTAGGCACAGTATCCAACGGATTTGCGGATCCGAGGAATACGGAAGATTTGGAGCAGCTGGTAAATGGAGCTCTTTGGGTAGCCGGAGGTCCAGGAGGATTTCGGGGCATTCATGGAAATCAAGCGATCTATTCCGCCACCGTTTCGGATGTCGGCAAGTTAATGGATAGTCTGGGCGTGGTAGGTCAAGATGCCATCGATTGGCACCGGAGGGATTTCTCAAATAATGCGCATTCTCAACCCACCCGAAATTGGGAGGCGGGATATGCTGTATTATTGGCAGCGAATGCGGTCATTGATTGGATAGATCGAAATGGTCCTTTTGAGGATTCCAGAAGCCATTGGACACCCCGTATTTTGGGAGAGGCATACTGGTTGAGGGCTTGGGTAAACTTTAATTTGGTGAGGATTTTCGCACCACCTTATGGCGCTGACAACGGAGCGTCGGCTATCATTATAAAAAATAGGATGCCATCCGGTGCTTTTGACAATCCGGGGTTGAGTTCCGTAGAAGAGGTCTATGTCCAAATTCTCTCTGATCTTGAACAGGCATTGGAATTGCTGCCGGAGCAATATGATCCTCAGCGCGATCCTCCGGCATTTGTGGACAGACAAAATAAAATGGCAGCCCATTTTCTAGCCATGCGGGTAAATTTCCAGATGAGAAACTGGCAAGAGGCTGAGAGGCATGCGGATGCGGTGATAAATTCAGGAAGGTTTCCTTTGAATCAGGATCCAATTGAAGCATGGAACCGTTTTGTGTTTGGCGATAAGGGACAAGAAGTGGTGTTTCAGTATGTAACTTCAGGTTCCCAGACAAACTGGAAGCCTCCGGTGATCTCCAGGTGGCTGGGCTATTCAGATCCAATTGGCAGGTGGAATCTCACCAATTTCTTCAACAACAATCAAATCATGTCACTTAGTGAGCACTTCAAGGAGAAAACAGGGTGGAATGATCATGAGTCAGCCCTGACTGATAAACGTTATAAGCAACTTTTTATCAGTTTTGGGCCGGGTGAAGATCCGAGGGTCGTCTATAAGGGCCTAAATCAGCGAGAGGTATGGGGCCATAAATGGTATCGGGCAGGAGAAGCTGAAGCATCCAACAGGGTTTCCAGCTTACCCTTGATGCGCTCCGCAGAAGCATACCTTACCCGATCTTACGTAAGACTTTTGGGAGGAAACGAGGCTGGCGCCAGAGAGGATCTTAATGTGGTCAGAAACCGTGCGGGTATTGAAAGCTATATTGGCCCTGTGACCGCTGAGATTATAGAGATAGAGCGGATGAAGGAATTGGTTTTTGAGGACGACAGGTTGTATTACCTGCAAGCTACCCAACAAGAAATACCGGATGGGGATCGCGGTACCGGATCCATTCCCTGGACATCAAGGACTTGGCAGTCAATTCCACAAATCGAAATCGATTTGAACCCCAATGTGACAAGAAAATAATTCTTACCTGTTAAATCTGACCGGGCGGGCAATACACGTTGTGTTGTCCGCCTATTTTAATCATGGATGGAAATTTTCGGTTTCTATTTTTATGGGTTATTATGTTTGGCAAGCACACCACAAAATCTGGCGGTTTTAAGCACTTTTGCACGTCCCACATTTTCCAAAAGAGACCAAGATTTTTGGTTATGAGTTAGGGGAAGCAAAATAATTCATTAACTGTATTTAGAATCTTTTTAACCGATAGGCTTTAAAACCAGATTGGTACATTATCAAAAATTCAAAATTAGGTGAAGATATCTCATTAATTGCGCTATAGCTTTCCTTTTATGGTATCTGTGAATCTGGTTGTAAAAAAATCAGCCTCCGCGGTGTAATTTGAGGAAATTTTTAATAAAGCTATCTTTCTACAGGGAGATGCAATGGGTGACCATCCACGTGGTTTGATACAAAAACATAAGGTTTCAGCCATTCGTGCGCCTGCAAATATCCAGTCGTTTTCCAAGATAAAGAAATCATAATGAAGCAGGTTGGGATCCTTTCGGAGTTAGTGTCAAACTCCTTAACCCAACTTGAAAATAAACAGGCATAAAATACTGATAAACAGTTTCTTGTATTTTTATTTTTTACAAATGGGGGACTACTT
>JBBQXZ010000475.1:0-2552 GCA_038209145.1 Cytophagales bacterium
TACTTTCTGAATCCCTCAGTTGCTTTTTTTGGGATACGCGGGAGATGGAATCATTTCGATAAGCTTCATAAGTCAGTTTTCTGCGCTTGACGTTGTAGTCATATTGCTCCCTCACTTCTTCAAATTCCCGTTCGGACACCAGTTTTTTCCCATGGAGCTCCTTAAACCGTTCATATTGGGGCTTGAGTAAGCTGAGTTGGTAATCAATCTCTGCCAGCTGCCCTTGTTGACTCAGGTCATTTTGGTCTAATTGTAGCCTTACCTGCCTCAGGTTGTTGATCTGAAAATAGAGTCCTGATTCCCGTTCCATCACTTCAAGTTGTAGCTTGGAATTGGAGAGCATCAAAATGGTATCCCCAATTCCCACGAATGATCCGGACTCCCTGACCACAACTTGGATATTTCCTCCCTCCAGGGCATCCAGGTAAAAAGTTTCTCCAGGCTCCAACGTCCCACTGACCGGAATGTAATCGGTAAACTCCCCTTCCCTGACAGTGGCCACTGATACCCGCTCCAAGGATACATTCATGGAAGACCTGTTGTCGGCAAATCCCAATTGGTAAATGACAAATCCCAAAAGGAGCGCAGCCCCGGATATCATCGCAATAAATTTAGGGGTCCAGGTCTTTTTCTCAAGTTTTCTATCCATCTCGGTAATCAATTGTGCTATTTATACTTCCTCATTGCCAATATACATGCCATGAAAAAAACTGCCTAAAAACGGTTCAGTATACCTTTTGGCGTATAA
This sequence comes from Cytophagales bacterium, assembly GCA_038209145.1. Taxonomy (GTDB): domain Bacteria; phylum Bacteroidota; class Bacteroidia; order Cytophagales; family Cyclobacteriaceae; genus Lunatibacter. Next base: position 749 of record JBBQXZ010000475.1, read on the forward strand.
GTCCCAAAAAATTTCGGACATAATTGTCCGTCAGCGACCAAAAATGCAGCTTATCGGACTACATTAGCCTTTGCGTTAGTTTTCAAAATTCGGTGAAAATAGCCCAAATTTCATGGATGGGACACTATTGGGCTGACATCGTACGCTTTTTCATTTCGGTATACGTTTTGGGAGAGTGATAAATAGAGATAGAATTATTTTGAATACACAAAATGCCAAAACCATTTTCACAATAATAACTTCCTATCTAACACCTATTTTCTCATGAAAGAACAAAAACAAGGAAAAATACTTATTGTCGACGATAACGAGGATTTGTTGAAAGCAGCCAAAATTTTTCTAAAAAGGCATTTTGGACAGGTAGATACCGAAATGAATCCGGGGCTGTTGCCTGTGCTGATCGTAAACGAATCTTATGACGTCATCCTCTTGGACATGAACTTTACAAAGGATGTAAGTAGTGGGCACGAGGGGTTTTATTGGTTGGACAGGATTCTGGAACTGGATTCTTCCACAGTGGTGGTACTCATAACTGCGTATGGGGACGTGAATACTGCCGTAAAGGCTATCAAAGAAGGAGCAACCGACTTTGTCCTTAAGCCATGGGAAAATGAGAAATTGCTGGCCACATTGAACGCTGCCCTTCGACTTAGGCAATCCAAGCTGGAAATTTCCGAACTCAAAAACCAACAGCAACAGACCTTTAAGGACATTGACAGCAAGTTCAAGGATATCATTGGGCAAAGTCCTCTTATGGAAAAAGTGTTTGCAACTATCGACCGGGTTGCCGCAACCGATGCCAATGTCCTGATTCTTGGAGAGAATGGTACCGGAAAAGAACTGATCGCAAGGGCCATACACCGGCATTCCCGCAGGCATCGGGAAGGTTTTGTAGGGGTCGATTTGGGGGCGATTACTTTTACGCTTTTTGAAAGTGAGCTTTTTGGTCATAAAAAAGGATCTTTCACAGATGCCAAAGAAGACCGTACAGGAAGGTTTGAACAAGCCAACAAAGGAACTTTGTTTTTGGATGAAATCGGGAATCTCCCCCTTCCTCTTCAATCAAAGTTACTTGCTGCCCTACAAAACAGGGAAGTGACACGTGTTGGTGCCAACAAACCTACTTCGGTGAATATCCGCCTAATATCAGCTACCAATATGAATGTCCATACGATGGTATACAATAATTCTTTTAGACAAGACTTACTGTACCGAATCAACACCATCGAAATCACCCTACCTCCACTTCGGGAACGCTTGGAAGATATTCCTTTGCTGGCCAATCATTTCATAGCGGTATATGCGAAAAAATACGGAAAAGATATCCGAAAAGCGGGCGAGGCCTTGATTAAGCGGATGCAAAAATACCATTGGCCGGGCAATATCCGGGAGTTACAACATAGCATAGAACGGGCCGTCATCATGACAAACCACAGTGTGTTGCAACCTGAGGATCTCTTTATCCAAAAACAACTCAGCCCGGAAAAACAGGAAGACCTCTTAAGTCTTGACCACCTCAACATAGAGGATGTGGAAAAAATATTGATCAGAAAAGCATTGCAGAAGCACAACGGACATATCACCCACGCTGCTGAGGAACTAGGGCTTACACGTTCATCCCTGTATAGAAGACTGGAAAGATATGGGCTTTAGATCTTTTGTCGCAGGTATTATCTGGAGGGTTATTGGCATCATCCTGTTGGTGTTTGGAATTGTTTATACATTTCTTCGGGAGGAGTCATTGATATTGACAGTTATTTTTTGTCTTCTTTTAACTGCAATGACAACAAACCTCATTGTCTAT
>JBBQXZ010000476.1:0-2532 GCA_038209145.1 Cytophagales bacterium
TTATGTACGACAGTTACCATCAATTGGTTGTCTAGTGAAAGAATTCTACTGGTAATGGAGCGGTCAGGGTTAATCACCGTAGTACTGACGAAAGCGTTGTCAATCCTATTTTCGGAATCCAACACAAAGGAAAGCGAAGTATTCGGATCTTCCATTTTCGGGACGGCCCAACGGGTCACACCTCTTCTTCGGATCTCAATTAGATCACCAGAACTGTAATGCCCGCGCGTGGTTCTTGCGTTTGGATTACTGTTGTCACCTATCCACTCTGCGAATAGGACCATGTGCTCACTTGAAGCACTAACGATTTCCAACTGGCCGGGTGAGATCTCCACCCGGGGATCGCTGTCTAACTGACAACTAAAGACCAGCAATGCAAAATAAGTAAAATTTATTTACACAATAAATATAAATATATTTTTCAAAATGTCAAATAACACTTTTATAAAAATTAATATTATCAAATAATTAGTTAATAATTGAGAACAAAAGCGATGCATTTTCCCCGTATACCCCCTGTAGCTTATCTAATAAGATTCGCCAGCGCGGCTCGTATGGGCTCTGATAAGGCTGATTTGATGTTACACCAGAACCTGATTTCAGCTTAATTTTGATGCAGGAACAGGATATGTAAGAACGGTTTATTGATGATATTTTAAACGAAAAATCCCATTTTGAATAGAAAAAGAGGATCCGCTTACCAAGGGATCTCCCTGATGGCCTCTGAGATTCTATAGTCGGGATTTAGTTTGAGCACTAGGTCAATAATTGTTCCCTCGGTATACCCGTCTCCAAAATCCACCCAAAGGTTTTTGACGGAGTCTACTTTAAAGGAAGGAGTCTTTTCTTTCCGGTAAGGGGAAAGGTAAAAGCAACACACTGCTTTTACTGTGCTGGTTCTGATCCCCATTTGGTCCAGATAAGTTACGATCGATATACTGTTGGCTTATTTGGTATTCATGGTTCAAAAACCTGATCATTCGATTTCTCTTTGTATTTATCAGGCACGCAATCCTCACTACAAGCTCCCCAATTGAAGGTCATTCCGATTCTTTTGGCCACAGGTCTAAAATCTGCCTGATTGGTAGAATACCACCAGCATTTTCCAGCATAACAGCTCTTCAATTCAAACTCTTCCTGAATAGCTTTGATAATATCTTCCGTATCTTTATTCTCACAAAAGTGGGTTTCTGAGAAAAAGACCGGTAAAATCTTTTCGCCCTCATCATTGGTCAATTGCTTGATAGAATCTAGAACAGCCGTCACCTTTTGAATAGATTTCCGCTGGGTAAAAGCTTTGGAAACGTTGTCAATATCAATTTCTATCTTGGTGTAATTTTTTGTTTCGTAGGCGGTTAAATTTCTTTTGTCAAACTGCTTTTTCCTGGCGACGGCTTCTCTTATAATCTCAAAAGCCGGATTTTCCCCTGACTCAAAAACAATTGCGTCCAATTGAATATCGGAGGGACGAAGTTGAAAATTGATCGTTTGCTCATTTTCTGGACCGAGGACTTTGGTCTGAGTCAAATACCCCATGTATATAACCTGAAGACTGTCCGTTCGGCGGGAACTTTCTATCAAAAAATTACCCTCAAAATCCGTGGAATTTCCCATGCTTAAGCCCTGCAAACAACTGACGCAAAAGGGATGGGATCACCTGTTACAGCATCAGTGACTTTCCCTTTGATCTTCAACTGTATATAAGTTGACAAGGACAGTAAGGAAAAAAGCAATATCAATAAAAATCTGATTTTCAATTTTTGGAAGCTGTTTATACTCTGTTGGCAAAAATAATATGTAATAGCTTGTCAATCGAAAATTGTAAGCAATAGTTCTGGATGGGGCCTAAAATGGGGCTGATTAGTTATTATATTTTGGGTGGTACCATATAATTGCATGGCAGGCTTACAACACCAAGTTATCTGTTTGCAAATTCTTGACAGGAGGTAAGGCGTTTTATGCACAATTGCCCGTCGCTTCAGTAGAGAAAACTTTTTTTCACGCCACGATCGCCACGGTTTTTACGCAACGCTCGCCACGAAGATCCCATTTACTTTCGGTAGCCATTTTACTAAACCGATAAAAGGCAGGTAAAGATAGCCTTCATCCAGATTATATGTTTCCAAGGAAAGTCATGCCCTTGGTGGGTTAATGTAAGATGGAATTATTTACTTCTTTCTCAACTGGCAATGGTTTGTTTCAGGACTTTTATACTTCAGTGGCCACTGAATATATTTTACCAAATCAAGTTGATGTGGCCATATTTGTAAATGTTTTCATCCTTTGAAATGATCGTCAATTTTTCAACTTTAGCCTGGGCGATGATGATGCTATCAAAGGGATCTCCATGATGATCTTCAAGGTCCATGGTTCCCAGGATATGTTCAAAATCAAGCGGGAGAGTCTATATTTTGTTTTTTCATGGGTGGTGGGCAAATTCTATTAATCTATCGGTAAATCCAATTTGCGTCTCTTGCGTTAACCGTTGTGCTCGTTGCGAGAACTCGTTTAACGCTATGCCTACCAGGAGGA
>JBBQXZ010000477.1:0-2528 GCA_038209145.1 Cytophagales bacterium
CAACCTGCCCCAAAATTCCCTGGCATCGCTGAAACAGGCCATTGATATCGGCTGTATGGGTTCGGAATTTGATGTTTGGATGACCGCTGACGGCATGCCAATCCTAAACCACGATGCGGACTATGACAGCTTGATGATAGAAACCTCCACTTACGAGGAAATGATGGCGGTAAGGCTACCCAATGGAGAGCGGTTGCCCTCTGTCGAAGAACTTCTCAGAACAGGTATGTCGCAAAATAAAACCAAACTGATCATGGAAGTAAAACCCTCTAACATCAGTACCGAACGGGGTCAGGAGCTGGCCGCAAAGGTCGTGGAACTGGTCCATAAGTTGGGTGCACAGAAGTGGGTGGATTACATCACATTCGACAAACATATCGGTAGTAAAATCATCGAAATGGATCCGGATGCCAACGTGGCCTATTTGATGGGGGACAAAACACCCCGAGAATTAAAAGATGAAAGCTATTTTGGATTTGATTACAACATACAGGTGCTTCGGGAAAATCCCCAATGGATAAAAGAAGCACAGGATTTGGGGTTAACGGTCAATTCTTGGACGGTCAACAAAAAAGAAGACATGGAATGGCTGCTGGAACAAAACGTTGAATTTATTACAACCGATGAACCCGAAATCCTTTTGGAACTAATCAATAAATAACGCTACTTCTTGTCTCATGGATTCACTGAAATCAGAGGCACGGTCACCTTATCAGTTAAAAACCATTCCATGGAGGTATGGCATTTTGACAAGAGCAGCGGTCAGTAACTCCGAGTCTCTTATCAGGGACCCGGAATTCACAAACAAATCAATACTGCTGAATTTCTTGGTTCACTTTAAAAAATTACACGAAAAAACGGGAGCTCCTTTGACAGACAAGACCGCCGAGAAGACGGAACCACTGTGTGGAAACTCCTGTAGTTTTTCGTCGCTCATATTTTCCCGGGCAGTGGTAATAAGCAGCTGATTCCCATCCGGGCCGCCAAAGGCACAGGAGGTGACGTTGGGCGCAGGTACTTCAATTTTATCCACTATTTTGCCGGTTTCCGGATTCCAGCAAAATATCCCGGAACCGCCGTAATGGCCTATCCAAAGCAGTCCGTTTTCATCCATACACATGCCATCAGGAGTTCCCAAATCCTCCGGGACCAAGATCACGTCCTTTTTGAACCTGATATCCCCGGTTTGCTGATCAAAATGAAATGCCTGTACTTTTTGGGTAGGGCTATCGATGTAATACATGGTTTTTCCATCCAAGGACCAGCAAAGGCCATTGGAAACCGTAACATCAGAAATCATTTCCCTAGGGGCCAAGTCATTTCCAATACGAAATAGCGAGGCTGCCCCTTCTTTTGCGTCAAGCCGCATGGACCCGACCCATACCCTTCCTTGGGGGTCACAGGCACCGTCGTTGCATCGGATGGATGTGTTGTCGGGATAGAGGTCAGCCAGCAATTCCAAGGATGCTGTTACCGGATCAAATAAGGCCAGCTTGGCATCCAACGCCAACAAAAGCCTTTCGCCGGAAGTTTCGAGGACGAGGCTCAGGCGATTTGGGAAATCCCAAGTGGTTACCTTACTATCCGCCAAGTTGTACCGGTATAAATGTCCCCCTTCTATGTCCACCCACAGAAAACTATTCCAAGCGGCATGCCAAAGGGGTCCTTCTGCAAGTTCGGATCGACAATCGTGTAATAGGGTAGCTTTCATAGGTATGATTTTTAATTCAAAACCCTCAGAAAATATCGCTGAGCGTTTTGATGGGTTTAATAAAATTTAAAATTCGCGTTAGTTCGTTGGCCAGTGGGTAGCAATTTTACCTTGTAAAAAGGCAACACTCCGCTCCAGTTGATCCATGCCATCCACACCGTCTTCGATGCTGATCCAGCTATCAAAACCTACCCGCTTGAGTTCGGAAAAGATGGCATCATAGTCGTTCATGCCTTTACCGATTTCCCCGTGGCTAAGCCGCTTGGCGTACCCTACCGCACCACCTTCCTCGTTGCGAAGATCTTCCAAGGTACCATATTTCAGGTATCTGTCACTGGCGTGCATGGTCACTACCCGATGGGAAACTTTTTTTAACAGTTCCAACGGGTCTTCCCCGGTCAGGAAAGTATTGCTCGGATCGTAGTTTACGCCAAAATTTGGATGGTCAATCTGATCTACCAATTGACAGAACACATCCATCTTCTGGGCAAATTCGGGGTATTCCCAAAAATCATCCTTGTAGTGATTTTCCAGAATAAGGGTGATGCCGCACTCGGCCGCATGAGGAATGCAGGCCATGATGGAATCTGCAGCCAACTTTACGCCTTCATCAATGGACAGTACAGGCCGCTTTTGTCCGGACAATACCCTGCAAAAGTTCCCACCCAAAGAATGCGTCATGTCTATCCAGTTTTTCTGCTTTGTTATTTCCTTTTGGCGGAAAGAAGCGTCTGGGTGGGTAAAATCCGGAGAACAGCACATCATGGGAATGGTTTTCCCCGTGTCCTCCACCATCTGGCGGAATTCCGGCCAGCGG
>JBBQXZ010000478.1:0-2523 GCA_038209145.1 Cytophagales bacterium
TCCAATTCAAAATCAAGGCGTTCTTGGATTTCAGGAGTCATTTCCGGATACCTTTTTTTGGCACCTACATAAGTCAAATGACGTAGATAGGCATTCTCTCCCCGTTTTCCCTTGTCAGCCTCGTCTTCCGGATGCACAAATTCAGCGGGTATATCAAACTTGGGCAAGAGTACTTCCCGGGCCAATTTGTAAGTTTCGATTTTCTCCGCAATGTCATGGGTGCGGGTAATCGCCTCCGGCAAGTCGGCAAAAAGCTTTTTCATCTCTTCGGGAGATTTCACGTAGAACTCCTCGTTGGGAAAACCAAACCTGAATTCCCTGCCTCTTCTGCCTACATATTTCTTGGGTTTTTCCACCAATTCACCGTCTTTGACACAGAGCAGAATGTCGTGGGCATTGGCATCGGATTTTTTGTTGTAGTAGGTGTTATTGGCGGCAAAGTACTTGACGTCATATTGGTAAGCCAACTGTAGCAGTACCTCATTGACTTTTTCCTCCTCGGGAATGCCGTGGCGGTTGAGCTCCACATAAAAATCCTCTCTGAAAGTCTCCTTCCACCAGACAAAGGCCTCTTCTGCCTGTGTTTCGCCCACGTTCAGGATGAGAAAGGGAATTTCGCCCCAAAGACCTCCAGTGGTGGCAATTAGGTTGTCTTTGTACTGGATTAAAAGCTCCTTGTCTATGCGGGGAAGGTAATAAAAACCTTCTGTATTCGCATAGGAAGCCAGTTTGGCGAGGTTGTGGTATCCCGCCTTGTTTTTTGCCAAAAGTACCGTTTGATAACCGTCGTCTTTGGTTGATTTGTTTTTTCGGTCTTTGCTGATATTGAATTCACAGCCCAAAATGGGCTTGATACCATTGGCCAAGGCCTCCCTTACAAAATTAAATGCCCCCATCATATTGCCGTGGTCTGTCATGGAGATGGCAGGCATATTCATTTCCTTGGCCCGCCTGATAAGGGAAGGGATTTCTGAGGTAGCTTGTAGGATGGAAAACTGGGTGTGTACATGGAGATGGACAAACGGAACACCGGCAAGATCCGAAATGTCCGCCCGGCCTGCTGCCTTGAGGACATCTTTTGCCGCGGCCTTTTGATTGTCTACGACATAGTCAAAATTGGCGGCCTCCAAATTAGGAGCCTCATAGATAACTTCTGAAACCGAAACTCCTTCAACAGGGGGAAGAACAGCTTGTTTGATTAACCCGAAAAAACATTTGGCTGTTGCGTGAACGTCATAAGCGGCATCATGTGCGGCATCAAAGTCCGACCTAAAAAGCTTCCGGTGCAATTCAGTCAAAGTAGGCCATTTGTATTTCCCTCCTTTCCCACCGGGAATAGCACAGAATTCGGTGGAAATCTCCTTGGTGTCCAGTGATTTTTTGACTAAAAAATCCGTTGTGACTCGTTTGCGCAGAAACTCGGCCCCTGTTACTTTTATGTCGAATTCAACGTTATGGCCAACCAAAAAGGTGGCTTTTTCCATATCTTTTTGAAAAAAGGCCAATACTTCGGATAAGGACTTCCCTTCCTTTTCGGCACGCTTGGTGGAGATGCCGTGGATTTTTTCGGCATTGTAGGGAATGGTAAATCCTTCCGGACGTACAATGTGGTTTTGTTGGGAAAGGAGTTTACCTTTGGCATCGTGCAGTTGCCAGGCTAGCTGAACAAGCCTTGGCCAGTTGTCAAGATCCGTTACGAGAGCATTGTAATTACCGGGCAACCCGGTGGTTTCGGTATCAAAAATAATGTACATGGGAATTTCCATTCGGTTGGAAATTCTAAAATACAGCTATTCTTTCTGATCTTCTCCTCTTGCTCCCAAATAAATCAGGTATTGATTCAATAATGGCTAAGTATCAGCTGAATGATATTCCAAAGATCTTTAAACCTGAGTTCGATTGTTTTTTACACTTTAATTTGCAACCACAACAGCCTATCAACAAGTTGTCTAAATTCAACCCGAGAACCAAACTTTCATAAAACAGCCTTCCTCAAAAACTCCAGCGGAGTGGCCGATTTGATAGCCCTGGGTTTCAACCCAGGGAAAAAATAGCGCAAATCTCCCCGTTTTGGCCGCATGCCCCCCAATACGGCCAACCCATTCCCGCCAAAACCCCAAAACGGTTGATCTGACATCCTAGATTTTAAACCAGAATCGATATCGGAAATAATTTAACTAGATGATTGTATTGCTAGTTTGACGAATAATCGAACTCAGGTTTTAAGGGTTAAATAGCCCAGACAATAAAACGCTTATTTTTGAATAGAAAACTGATCCACCACCTCACCGTCGAGATTATGGCTGGTGTAGCGGAGCGTTTTGCCATCTATTTCCATAAGTTGGTAAAGGAAGTCTGCTTCGAATTGCACCTCGGCATAGGATCCTTTTGGAGCATCTTTATTCTTTCCCTTAGTACCAATAGAAATCACGTACCGGGTTCCTGAAGAAGGATCCAAGGAAATTTCACTGTTAACCAAAGGCTTGGAACGCATGTAATAATGATAATGCCCCGCCATGACCA
>JBBQXZ010000479.1:0-2514 GCA_038209145.1 Cytophagales bacterium
CCATCCATTTTCCATAAAGTCAACCGCCAACCAATCCAACAGTTCGGGGTGTGTCGGAAGTGCTCCCTGCATGCCAAAATCACCAGGAGTGGTAACTAATCCGGTACCGAAAATTTGCTGCCAAATGCGGTTGACAAAGACTCGGGCAGTAAGGGGATTGTCAGTATCAAAGAGCCATTGAGCTAGACCTAGTCGATTTTTTGGATAGGTGCTGTCAAATGGTAAAATCCGTTCCGGGGTACTTGGGTAAACTTCTTCCCCATAGGTTTCATAGTCCCCCCGCAAAAGCACAAAAGAGGGCCGGACAGTGTCCAAATCGGCCATGACGGAAACTCTCAGTTTACCTGTCTCGGAAAGCAGGGCGCGGAAATTGGCTCCACTGTTTACATCTCCGATAAGTGCGGTGGACAACGCGGCTGAATCAGGACGATTTAAAAAGGACAATAATCCATCCACATCTTCGTTGGTGATCGCCATCATGGGGTGCTTAGCCGGGCTTTTTCTGGAAAATCCCGGGGAAGACTCCTCCATGCCCACCTCAGACACGTTGTTGAAAAACGCATATACCTGAAAATATTCTTTTTGGGAAATGGGGTCATATTTGTGGTCATGACATTGGGCACATTCCAAAGTCACGCCTATCAGTGCTTTTCCAAGTGTATTGGTCCGGTCCACGACATAGCTGACCCGGTATTCTTCGTCTATGGCACCAGATTCCTCGGTAATTTTATGGTTTCTGTTAAACCCGGTGGCCAATATCTGCTCTTTTGTGGGTGTGGGCAGCAGGTCACCTGCCAATTGCCAAGTCACAAACTGATCATAGGGCATGTTTTGATTAAACGCATAAATCACCCAGTCCCGCCAAGGCCATTGCGTCCGGTAATAATCGTCCTGGTACCCATGAGAATCCGCATACCGGGAGATATCCATCCAGTGAACAGCCATTTTCTCCCCGTATGCTTTGCTGGCAAATAAAGAATCCAATACCCTCTCATATGCATCTTCCGCTTGATTGGATAGAAAACGCTCCATTTCTTCCAACGTAGGAGGCAATCCCGTAAGGTCCAAGGTAACCCTTCGAAGCAACTGTTCCCTTTCAGCGGGAGAATTGGGGGTTAGACCCCGTTCCTCTTGCGCAGCTAGGACGTAGTTGTCTATGGGGTTTTTAGGCCAATTATTGGCCTTTATACTTGGGAGTTCTTTTTTTTCCGGTGGGATAAATGCCCAATGCGGTTGATAGGTTGCCCCTTGTTTGATCCACTTTTCTATTAATGCAATTTGCCGATCCCCTACTTTGAGATTGCTGCTTGGAGGAGGCATCTGCTCACTTTCATCGGAGGCTATCAATCGAAGGTAAGCGTGCGATTCCAAGGGGCTTTTCGGTACCAAAGCATAAAATCCAGGTGATTCTTCAAGTGCTTTAAACGCTTCCCCAGGAATATCCAACCGCAATCCCGCCTCCCGCTTATTGGCGTCGGGACCATGGCAGGCAAAACAGTTTTCGGAAAGAATGGGACGAATGTGCAGGTTGTAACTTACATCATCGGGAAGGGGTAAATCCTCCTCGTTCAAAGATCGCTCCCCACAGCCAAAGACTATGCTGCCAAAAAGGGAATTTACTAGGATACAACGGAGGTAATTTCGGGTAATCATCAATTCGTATTTGCGGATATATCAATCCTAAATATAACCATTAAAACGGAATATTGCACACAGGAAAACAGGAACGGTAAAATCAGGAAAACAATCCCGCTATGTCTCCCCATTCACTTTGCTCTCCATAGGAGAGTGTGCCGTTAGAAATAGTCAATGGGGAGGAAATATTATTGTGATACAACTGTCCTGTACCCAGGCCTTGCGGCAGACCATTCGCATAGGTTGCCGTAAATTGCGCTACGGCATTTAGTCCAATATTACCTTCCAGGGCCGAGGTAATCCACCAATCTATACCCAATTCCCCAGCCGTGTCAATCCATTCCTTGGTTGATAATAGGCCACCTAAAAGAGTAGGCTTTAAAATGATGAATTGGGGCCGAATGGTTTCCAATAATTTTATTTTATCGGCTAAGGAAATAATGCCAATCAGTTCTTCATCCAGTGCAATGGGGACTGGGCTTTCTGCACATAGCCGGGCCATTTGCGCTTCATTACCTTGCCGGATGGGTTGCTCGATGCTGTGTATCTCGTAAGAGGCCAGCCGTTGAAGTTTCCCCATGGCCTCATCCGGAGAAAATGCCCCGTTGGCATCAACGCGAATCGAAATGTCAGTCAACGGAAATTGCCCCCGAATGCGTCCAAGCAAGTCACATTCCTGATCAAAGTCTATGGCTCCGATTTTTATTTTGATGCAGTCAAAACCCGCGGCAAGCTTTTCTTCAATTTGCTTCCACATGTCCTCCCTTCCACCCATCCATACCAAGCCGTTGATGGGGATCGGTTTTCCTTTGTCATAAAAATCGTTGGGTACTATTCTCCGCTTTCCGCCATGAATCAAATCCAACAAGGCTGTTTCCA
>JBBQXZ010000480.1:0-2507 GCA_038209145.1 Cytophagales bacterium
TATGCCGTTGCTAAAGTCCCGATAACCGTTACCCACTGATGCCGGCTGATTGAGGGGAAGTTGGTGGGCAATGCCATACAAGCCTGCAGCCAAGCAGGCACTCATGGCCAGGTAGGGATTGACATCTGAACCCACCACCCGGGTTTCCAAACGGGTGGAACTTTTGCCTCTGGACAAAACCCGCAAGGCAGTGGTCCGGTTATCCACTCCCCATGTCAGCGTGGTGGGTGCCCATGCCCCTTCTACCAACCGCTTATAGCTATTGATGGTTGGAGCCAGCAAAGGTAGCATATGGGGAAGGCAATATAACTGTCCGGCTATGTACTGCTTCATTGTCTCGCTCATATGTAAGGGATCGTTTTGATCATGAAACAGGTTGCTTCCCAAATCCAGGTCCCAAAGGCTCTGATGCACATGCCCGCCGTTTCCCGGAAGCTTTTCTGACCATTTTGCCATAAAAGTCGCCATTATCCCATGCTTGTAGGCGATTTCCTTCACACTGGTCTTGAACAACACTGCCCGGTCGGCAGCTGTGAGGATGTCTCCATACTGAATAGCCGCCTCATATACCCCGGGACCGGTTTCAGTATGCAGCCCTTCCAAGGGAATGTCGAAACGAAGGCAATAATCAAACAGGTCATTAAAGAAAGGGGATTTCTGGGAAGACTTTAGAATAGAGTAGCCAAACATACCCGGTGTCAGCGGCTTAGTTTTGCTTACGTCTTGTCCATGGTATCCATCAGGTGTCGTTTCAAAATTAAACCATTCAAATTCCTCTGAAAATTGGGGCATAAAACCCATCTCCAGAGACCTTTTGTTTATCCGCTTGAGCAAAGTACGTGGGCATACGTCTAATCCCTCCCCTTTATCATCACTGAAATCAGCTAAAAAAAACGGAATATCATTTTCCCAGGGAATCTGTCGAAAAGTCCTATGGTCTACCATGGCATCGAAATCCGGATAGCCGTTATGCCAACCGGTCACGTTGACATTGTCATAAGATTTATCATCCATATCCCAACCAAATACGACCGCACAAAAACCCAATCCCCCATCCAAAATAGACTGGAATTTATCAGCCGACACGATTTTCCCCCGAAGAACCCCGTCTATGTCAACGACAGCTAGTTTTACCTTGCTGCAAGAATTATCATGGAGATATGCCTTTATTTCATCTTTCGATTTTATCATTGGAATCCGCTTTTGCTAAGTGAGAAAATATAAACAACCTGAAAAAGATATATGCCCCGATAAGCATCCCAAAAAAGATCAACGCAAGCAGAAAATTATATAAAACCATGGCAACCAGTGAAATGACGGCAATGACCAAGGCCGTTGCGGGAAACAAGGGGTAAACGGGCACCTTAAATGGACGCTCCAATTCGGGCTCATTTTTCCGCAGGTAAAAGAAAGAAATCATGGACAAGATATAAAGACAAAGTGCGCCAAATACCGCAATGGTGATAATTTCACCCGTTTTCCCTGTCATCAAGGCGATAATCCCAATCCCCATGTTAAAGAGCAAGGCATTGGCGGGTGTTTTGAATTTCCGGTGTACTTTGCCAAAAGCCTTTGGCGCATACCCTACCCGACCAAATTCAAAGGTAGACCTACCAGCGGCGAGAATGATTCCATTAAACGACGCTACCAAGCCAAAGAGGGCAATAAAAGTCAGCAGCGTATAGACGATATTGGTGTTTCCCACTACCATTTCCATGGCCAATGGTAAGGGAGAGTCAGAAGGTTCACTACTTCCGGCGGGAAATACAATGGCTTCCCAACCACCTACGCCCACGGCGGAAACAAAGGTCAGCACACACAAAATTATCAGGGTAAGTAAGGCAGTCCCAAATCCGATCAGGATGTTTTTCTGTGGGTTGATGGTTTCTTCTGCCACATTGGCGACCCCCTCTATGGCCAAAAAGAACCAAATGGCAAAGGGAATGGCTGCTACGATACCCATATATCCATTTGGAAGTGCGTTTATTTTCAAATTTGAAAGTTCTACCTCGGGTAAAGTCACGCTGGCAAATAGAATCAGGCCTCCTACTGCGATAATGGTAATCACAAGTTCAAAAGATGCGGCTATCTGCAACCCGGAAATATTCAGTCCAGTGAAGATTAAATAGGCGACTATGCCTATCCAAATTACATTTAACTCCGGAAAAAAAATACTGAAATAAGCCCCTATTCCAGAAGCAATTGCCGGTGGGGCAAAAATAAACTCAATATTCTGGGCCATTCCGGTGAGAAACCCGAGATGTCTTCCCAAACCCCGCTCCGCATAGGCAAAAGCCCCTCCCGCCCGTGGAATGGCACAGGCCATCTCTGTATAGCTAAAAGTAAAGGTGATATACATCAGGATGATAAAAAACACCGCAATGGCAAGACCCAAAGTCCCTCCTTCCGCTAAGCCGAGATTCCAGCCGAAATAATTTCCGGATATGACATATCCCACGCCAAGTCCCCAGAGCATAAAAGGACCCAATGTCTTTTTCAATTCTTGA
>JBBQXZ010000481.1:0-2504 GCA_038209145.1 Cytophagales bacterium
AGGTGAATGGTAAAAAGCAACTTGGTGCACCGGTCCGTATTAACATTCCTGTAATACCCCAAAGGAGGGGATGATGAGTCGTCCGTAATCGGACAATTTTTGTACGGTTTTATTTTTTTTATTCTTGAATGAGTAGGTTTGATCCCAAATTTAGGCTATTTTGTTTCTGGCATCCTTTTCGAACAGGATGTAGAAAGCAAGCCTGATGAAAATTCCCTTTGAGCTTTATTTCTGGTGCCTGGCCCTAATTGCCATCGCCTTTATTGATGTTGGAACAGAAGCCCATTTCAGCCTGTGTCCACTCGATAATTTGGGCATTCAATGGTGTCCTGGCTGCGGCTTGGGCAGATCCATGAAATTGTTCATGACCGGAGAATTTGGGGCTTCTTGGGAAACGCATCCCCTGGGAGGATTTGGGCTGCTTGTAATCGGTTACCGCATTATTGAACTTATCAAACACATCAAAACAATCAGAAACTATGGCTAATGTATTGAAACATCTCCCCGAGCTGGAGGGAATGGAATTGGGGTATATTCAAGGTATACTCAAAAATATGGATGATGAGCAGGCAAGCCTTTTTGCCCAGGTATACCGTGCCCGCCGCAAGGACAGTCAGATGATATTAATTCTGACTTTACTTGGCTTCTTTGGCTTTGCCGGGCTGCACCGCTTCATATTGGGACAAATTGGACTGGGTATCCTGTACCTTTTAACCTTGGGGCTTTGTTTTATCGGTACAATTGTGGACCTGGTCAACTACAAAAGCCTTGCGTACGAATATAACATGAAGATAGCTCATGAGACCTTGTCGCTTATGTCCAACGGATTTGACGTGGTTTTTCCCAAAAAAAATCCTGAGACCAATGAATAAGTATATCGTGGGTTGTTTTTCCCTATTGACATTGGTTGTAAGTGCCTGTGATTTTGGACCGGTTCAGGTGATCACGGATGAAACGGAAACATTTGAGGGAATCACTGAAATTCAGATCCGGGGCGGAGCTTTGGAGACGAGTTATATTGGAAGCGATGATACTGAAACCGTTACTTTAGAGGCTTTCCTGGAGTCCTCAAACCCGCAAATGGATGGGATAATCTATCGCCGTAGGGGAAACCTGCTAGAAATTGAAATGGGGAATAGTGGTGGTTTAAGTTTTTGGACAGGAAGGACCAAAGGGTTCATTTCAGTTACCGGACCCCGAAAAATTGCCTTGGATGTCCGGAGCTCCTCGGGTATTGCGGAAATTCGAAATGTGGAACATTCCACCTTGGATTTTCGGATCAGCTCCGGAAAAATGGAGGTCCACAATATCGTATGTGACAACCTGGTTTTAAAAGCAAGTTCGGGAAAACTGCATGGTGAGAACCTACAGGGAGATGTGGACTTGGACCTTTCATCCGGAATGGCTACCCTAGAGGGAGTTTGGGGAAATGTAAATTTCAAAGGTTCAAGCGGAAGCATCTCCATCAGTGAAGTCGAAGGCAGGGTTGACGGAGGCATGAGCTCCGGAAAAGCGAGCTTGGAAAACATCACCGAAATAGGGAATCTTAGTCTTTCTTCGGGCATGCTGACAGCTGCAGAGGTGGGATTGAGTGCGGCCACCAACTTACAGGCATCTTCCGGTTACATGAAATTACAGACTTTTACTTCTCTCGATGACTTCAATTATGATTTTACCGTTGGAAGCGGACACCTGAGTATTGGCGATCAAAAAGGAAGTAAAAACCTTAAGATTAACAATGGGGCTACGCATACCATAGCAGGAAAAATCCAGTCCGGAAAAATGGAGGTGGTGAATTAATTCTTTTCTTTAGGAAGGTCAATGATTACTTCCAAATGGCCTTTCCTTTTACAACGAAGGAAAAAACTGGCTATGATGTAATTTGAGATTAAATGAATCAGGAGATTTTACTTTCCAAAATAATAAATGAATTGTCAGAAATGCAAAATACAAAAAACCCTTCCTAGTGAAGAAATTATTTAGTATAATGCCACTTCAATTCAACACCAAATTACGAAGGTAAAACTGATTATGAATAAAAACAGAAGACAATTTATTAAAGCAGGAACCCTGGGTGTCGCGGGAGTGTCTCTGATGCCATCAATGGTGTTGGGAAAACCATTGGGCTATGTGGCCCCCAGCGACAAAGTGAACTTGGCCTGCTGTGGTATCGGCAATAGGGGTGGGGAAATTATCCGCTCCCTTCATGCCACCGGGTTGGCAAATATAGTTGCCTTATGCGATGTGGATATGGGTGCACCGCATACCGAAAAGATTTTAGAAATGTTTCCTGATGTACCTCGATTTCAGGATTTCAGGGTAATGTTTGACAAAATGGGAAACCAGATTGAGGCAACTACTGTAGGGACTCCTGATTTTTCGCATTTTCCGATTACTATGCATGCCATGGCGATGGGCAAGCACGTCTATGTGGAAAAACCGATGGCTCGTACCTTCCAGGAAATTGAGCTGATGATGGCCGGTGCCAAAAAATACAAGGTAGC
>JBBQXZ010000482.1:0-2396 GCA_038209145.1 Cytophagales bacterium
CTTAACAAATCGACATCACCATAAAATCAGGATAGGGTCCCTCACCAAAACTGAGAATATTTCGAATCTAGCCTATTTGTCCTATCTTTCTTTGGAGATGTTCCAAACGACCTTCGCCGACAGGTTTTTAGGCACTTTCGGAAAACCTTTATGAATCCATCATTTCTCCGTTTTTAGGATGAAAAATTTAAATTATTTAGGGTCGGAAATGTCCAGAAACAGCCATTATAAAATTTTTGGCACATCTATAAATGGTACCAATAAGCTGACATTTTGAACAATGCTAGCTGCCCTCATGCTGTTCCTTGGAATTTATTAATATTATTTATATAACTACAAAGTTGGGAAATTAAGAGTGATATGGTTAAATTATCAATTCGAATAACCCTTAACCCCTTCCCGAAAAATGTACCCACCAGAAAAACTGTATTTCCAAGACGACGGATTAATTCCAAACAGCGTACTTCCCCTTTTGCGCTATCGGAATATGTTGGAAGAAACGGGAGAACAAGGAGCCAGGTGGTTGGAAAATAAATTTGCCTCCAACCAGTGGACCAATAGTTGGCGGTGGGGCGTATATGATTTTCACCATTACCACAGCAATACCCATGAAGTTTTGGGCGTATTTAGTGGACAGGCTGTCATCTTATTGGGCGGGGAAAAAGGAGAAAGAGTCAAGGTCAAACCCGGCGACGTTATCATCATCCCCGCGGGTGTTGGCCACAAGTGCATAAGCCATGACAATGACTTTTCCGTGGTTGGTGCGTATCCCAATGGGCTTAGTCCCGACTTAAAAAAAGGAGAAAAAGGGGAAAGGCCTGAAGCAGATAAAAACATTGTAACCGTACCCATCCCAGAAACTGACCCCATTTTGGGCAAAGAAGATGGATTAGTGACTATTTGGAGCAGTTAATTTTGCCATTAAATAAAAAATACATTAATTTTAACTTACAAAGGTTAATTAATTATTCATATGAACTCAAGAAGAAAATTTATAAATAAGTCCATGCATATGGGAATGGCTGCTAGCATGGCCACCTATCTGCCGGGACTTGGTTTTGACAATCCATTGGATATGAAAGAGAAAATAGATCTAAATAATGTAAACCTACCTTCCAATTTTGGTCTGGGAGGTGTCGCCATCGGCAATGGTTTCCGCCCTACAACAGATGAGCAAGCCCAACAGGCAATGGAAGGAGCCTGGGAAGCCGGGGTGAGGTTTTTTGACACTTCCCCCTGGTATGGGCTGGGTCTAAGTGAGCGGCGTTTTGGGCGCTTTCTCCACAATCAAAAGCGGGAAGATTATATCTTGGCCACAAAAGTGGGCAGGATATTGAAAGCCGCAAAGGATGCGCCAAAGAACAATTCCTGGAAGGAGGCCTCTCCATTTGAATTTGAATACGATTACACGGCATCCGGCGTACGCAGGTCAATTGAAGATAGCCTTCAACGGCTTGGAATCAACAGCATTGATATCGTATTTATCCACGATCTCTCTCCTGATAACGGAGACATGAAGGATACCTGGAAAGACTATTTTAAAGTGGCCGCCAAAGGGGCGATGCCTGAATTGACCAAAATGAAGGAAGAGGGGCTGATCAAAGGCTGGGGTCTGGGCGTCAACCGTATAGAACCAATATTGGAAACCCTAAAAGTTGCAGATCCGGACGTGTGTCTCTCGGCTACCCAATATTCGCTCATGTACCATGAAGATGCTTTGGAGCGGTTGTTTCCGGTATGTGAAGAAAAGGGGGTGGACATTGTGGTGGGTGCTCCATTGAATGCCGGATTTCTTGCCGGAATAGACCGGTATAATTATTGGGGAGAGATGCCGGAAGGTTTCAAAGAAAAACGGGAAAAGATGAGTGAAATAGCCAAAAATCATGGCACGGACCTGAGAACCGCTGCTCTGCAATTTTCAGCAGCCCCAACCGTAGTTTCTGCCGTCATCCCCGGCACCAGGTATCCCGAGCAGGCACGGGCAAACGTGGAATCCATGAAAGTAAAAATTCCGCATGCATTCTGGCAGGAATTGGTTGAGAATAAATTGATTTCGGAAAAAGCACCTTGGCCAGAATAATACAAAAATTCGTTTTCTCTTAACAAGATGAATTACACTAGTTGTTTCCCAAATTGGGCATATTTTTGAGTTGGGGTTTTTTCTTCATCAAAGCAAAAACGTATTGGTTCAAGGAGACACATATATCGAATCCTATTCTCGATTTTTAGATTACCTTACCTGTTTTTTTTAAATAAAAAAGGCCGATCATACGTTGATGACCAGCCTTTTTTATGTCAAATCTTAAATTTTAATAAAGAGGATTTTGAATCAGCGAGAAATTTCTGTTCATTTCATCCAATTTAATGGGTAATAGGTAGGACCTGTCCTGCCAGGC
>JBBQXZ010000483.1:0-2385 GCA_038209145.1 Cytophagales bacterium
GGATGAAATAGAAAAAATATCAAAAAAAATTGATGAAATAAAAGAAAGCAGAATCTATCAGGAATCCTTTGAATGGAGATTTGAATTTCCGGAAGTGCTAAATGATAATGGTGATTTTGTTGGTTTTGATCTTATCTTGGGAAATCCACCTTATATCAGGATTCAGGATTTGAAGAATTCCGAATTTAATTTGGTAGATTATTTGAACAAGACGTACGAGTCCACTGGTAATGGCAATTATGACATTTATATCCCATTCATTGAGCTGGCCTATAAGTTACTTAAAAGCAATGGCCAACTCTCATTTATAATGCCTCACAAGTTTTTGAATGCCAATTACGGTTCATCCATCAGGAAATTTCTAGCTGAAAAAACATTCCCCACTAAGATTGTCCATTTTGGTTCTTCGCAGGTTTTTGAAGACGCCACTACCTATACAGGTATATTTTTTATGAACAAATCCAAGAATAAGGGAATTGATTTTATTAATTGGGCAAAACCCTCAGCAATTTTATCTCTCGGAGATTCAGGTTTCAGTAAAACAGGATATGATGGGCTTTCAGCTGAAGGCTGGGATTTTTTAAGTGATCAAGAACTACAAGTGATGCAGACCATAAAAAGATCCGGAATAAATCTAGCCTCTGTGACCGAACGGATTTTTCAGGGGCTTAAAACAAGTGCGGATAAAATTTATATCCTAAAAAAATTGAGTGAAACTGAAAGCACCTACCACGTATATTCAGAGGAGCAAAACAAAGAATTTGAGCTTGAGAAAACGTATCTCTTTCCACTGATAAAAGGCGGAAATAGTAGGCCTTTTACCATTCTCAGTACCGAATTGGTAATTTTATTTCCCTACCAGAATGGGAGGCTCGTGGAGCTGGATAAGATAAAGAAAGACTCTCCGAAGACTTACGAATATTTGACATTGAATAAAGGCTATCTCGAAAATCGGGAATCTGGGAAAATGAAAGGGGAAAAATGGTTTCAATTTGGGAGAAATCAAGCTATTGATATCATTAAAAACACAAAAATTTTCACCCCAGATATCGCTCCGAGTCCAAGATTCAGCTTTGACAAAAATGGTGATTATATGTTTACGGGAGGTGCTTCCGGTGGCTACGGAATAGTTCCAAAAGATGGCATATCCAATTATTTTTTATTGGGAATTCTCAATTCCAAAATAGCAGCTTGGTTTATAAAATTAACTTCAACCCAAATGCGGGGCGGCTGGTTAAGCTTCGAATCGAGGTATATCAAAAATATTCCAATGCCTCCCCGTTTGGAGTCCAGGGAATTGGAGGACTTGGTAATTAAGGCACTTGACATTCCGAATCTTGATGATGAAATTAAAAACCAAATTGACCAAGTGGTTTATCAATTATATGGCTTGACAAAGGAAGAAATTAAGATAGTGGAAGTGCGGTAAACAATGAAAAAAACGAAATAGCTTAACCAGATTATCTTAGAGTTGCGTCCGTTCCAGTGGATGGCAATGACATATCATCGTTCTGTTCCATTATACGGGATTTGACGATGCGCCGTCATATCCTACCTCCGCTAAATTTCACTCCTTAGTAATATCCTTTACGGAAGAGCCTTTGTCAAGGGTGACAATCGCCACATAGATGATGTTTGCCTGTAGATAAGTTGCGTGTTTTCATTGTCGGAATGATTCAATAAAAAAGGCAGGCTGTCTCCAACCTGCCTTTTTTTCATTTTTTATTTATTTAAGGAAACGATCCACATGGCAATTTTCAAGGCTTCTTCCCTCGGGACATGCGGCATGGGAGGCATGGGCGTTGCGTACTCCGGCCAGTTTTCTGGCTTGGGCATGTGGATCAACTCCACAATCTGCTCCGGGGTGTAGTTTCGCTTGGCCACGTCCACGTAAGCGGGGCCTACCTGCTTGGTATCCGTGTTGTGACAGGCAACGCAGGTGTTTTTCGCCAGCAAGGGTTTTACCACCTCAAAGGTGATTGCTTCTTCCTGAGCGGGTTTGGGTGCGGTGGGCGAAGTTGTTTTTGCCAAAGCGGCAGACTTGGCTGCAGTAGGCTTTGGCTCTTCCTTTTTTACCCTGGAGTCAAAGGTGCTTACTTCCGCCATTACCAGTGAGGCACCTGTTGGAATGTTGTTCAGTGTGTAATACGCCGATGGATGTACCAGGGAATACGAAGTGTCCTTTTCCCTTACCCCTTCCAGGTACAGGTGATGGATGTAATACTGCTTCAATCCCTCCACAACAATCCGTGCTTTGGTACCGTCTTCAGATACTTTTACCCCTTTCACAACGGCTTCTTTGTTATCCACCGGAGGGCTTCCGTATACCGGATGATATTTGTAGATATAGGAAGATACGGTATAAGAAGCGATATCCTCCACCGA
>JBBQXZ010000484.1:0-2361 GCA_038209145.1 Cytophagales bacterium
TGAATCACCCCAAATGAAGGTAATTACCGATGAGGAATTGCTTTCCCAAGCGCTTCCCTACAACAACTTTTTATCCATAGCCCCTGATGGCCATGTTGTGATTTTTTCCCCAAATCCTGAACTGGGTCAAAATATAAAGACTTCTTTCCCCATGATTGTCGCCGAGGAACTTGATGCGGACTGGTCCAAGGTACGGGTCATGCAGGCTTTTTTGGACAGTGAGAAATATGACCGCCAGGTAACAGGCGGTTCTGGTGCCATGCCCCATTCTTGGGAAAGGCTCCGCAAAGCCGGGGCCACAGCCCGTAGCATGCTGATGGAAGCAGCGGCAAAAAGATTGGGTGTGGATGTCAATTCACTTACAACCGCTACCGGAGAGGTATTGCACAAAGAAAGTGGCAAAAAATTAGGTTATGGAGAGTTGGCGAAAGAAGCCGCAAGTATCGCAGTTCCCGAAGACGTTGCCTTAAAAAACATCAAGGATTTTAAAATAATAGGAACTCCCGTCAAAAATGTGGACAACAAAGCCATGTTTACGGGAAAGCCCTTATACGGATTGGATATCTACAGGGAGGGCATGCGCCATGCGATGGTGCAGCGGCCGCCATTTGGCATGAAAATTAAGTCGGTAGATGATTCAGAAGCAAAAGCTATTTCTGGAATAACGGATGTGGTCACTTTCAACGACAACGTTGCCGTAGTGGGAGATTCAACCTGGCAGGTGATGAAGGCCAAACGCAAACTGAAAGTAGAATACGAACCCATAAACGGGGAGCTGGAAAGCACCGAATTTCATAACAAGAAATTCGATGAATTGCTGAATGGTAAGGATGCCAAAGTAATGCGGGAAGACGGGAATGTGCAGATTGCCTTTAAAAATGCAGCAAAAGTAATCAAAAGTGAATACCAGTGCCCGTTTCTTTCCCATTCGCCGATGGAGCCCATGAATTTCTTTGCGCATGTACGCGAAGACGGGGTGGAGCTAGTCGGACCGACCCAAACACCCGACAGGGCAAAAGTTGCCGCCGCTGAGATTGCGGGGTTCGCTCCAGAATTTGTAACTGTAGAAATGACACGTTTGGGAGGAGGGTTTGGAAGAAGATTGCGGGCTGACTTTGTCGAAGAAGCAGTGCACGTATCCAAATTGGTAAAAGCACCCGTGAAGTTAATTTGGTCCAGGGAAGATGATAATACGGGAGGCGCATACCGTCCCGCTGTCAAGTATCGCTTTGAGGCAGCTTTGGATGCCAACAATACCCTTATAGGATATAAACTTAAGGGGGTCGGTATGAATGCCGGCAACACGACCCGGGAGAACAATTTTCCTTCAGGGTCGGTGGAAAACTTGTTGATCGAATCAATAGATTACAAATCCGACATCACTACCAATGCCTGGAGAGCTCCCATAACCAATTTCCTTGCCTTTGCAGAACAATCATTTATTGATGAAGTAGCAGAAGCAGCAGGAAAGGATCCGGTTCAGTTTCGGCTTGAACTCTTGGATCGTGCCAAATCCAATCCAGTAGGAGAAATTCATTACGATGTGGACCGTATGCGAACTGTTGTGGAGATGGCTGCGGAGAAATCAGGCTGGGGCAAAAAACAAGGGGTTGCCCAAGGGTTTTCCGTGTATTTCTCCCATAGGTCTTACGTTGCCCAAGTGGCAGAGGTACGCATGCAGCAGGGAAATCCGGTATTGGAAAAAATCTATGCGGTAACCGATTGCGGTATCGTGGTCAATCCAACAGGAGCAGACCAACAGGTCAGAGGAGGAATGGTAGACGGCATGGGCCATGCCATGTTTACCAACATGACGATCAAAGACGGTATGGCTCAGCAGAAAAATTTTGACAGCTACAGACTTATTCGAATGAAAGAAGTGCCGGAAATCGAAACACATTTTGTGGATAACGGGATTGATCCAACCGGACTTGGCGAGCCAGCCTTGCCACCTACCGGCGGTGCGATCTCCAATGCCATCTACTGGGCCACCGGAAAACGACTGAGAAATCAGCCTTTTATCGAACAGGAAGAACTGAAGGAGTTCAAACTGGGACAAAGGGCTTAGTAAGTAGTGAAACAAAAAAAGCTGTCTTTAATTAAGGCAGCTTTTTTTGTTTTTATAAACCTGGGTTCGATTGTTGTTTACCCTAGTTCGAAAAGTGCGGAAAATCTTGGCGCAGGTCAACGCCCTTTGCCTGAAAATGGTATAATAATCCCAGCCCTGTAAGGGTGCAATACAAAGATATAGCACACTTACAGGGCTACCTCCCCAGCCGATCTTTGGAATGCGCTCGGCTCATGCGCTGGGCGCCACCCATCGCAGTGGTCTGTCGCCCTTTTTCAGGGCTAGATCGGATT
>JBBQXZ010000485.1:0-2324 GCA_038209145.1 Cytophagales bacterium
AATCCCTTTTTTCCAAAAAGCTCCCTACTTGCATGAAAGCGGATACCTACCTGATCGGAACCCATCTCCAAGCTACCGTCCACTTCCAATTGATAAGCGAGGGCATTTGAAGGTTTAGTCCCCGGCTCCTGCCTGGGCATCCACGTAGACAGGTTTGGGTTGGTATTGAGTTGACTTGTTTCGGAACTTGATAATGCCTTGAAATTGTCAGGGATATCCTTGAAGCTGGCATTGTAAATGGATTTGATATGGGTTTCCCTGTCCACAAAGTCAGGTAAACTGATTTTTTTCCCATCATAGGGCCTGAACACAGAGGTTAAATCCCCACAGACTGTTCTCCTCCAGGGGCTGATATTGGTTTCCTTAATAGCGTTTCCCGTTTTTTTGCCAATAAAATTCTCAAGCAATTTGATCACCGAGGTGATGTCACAAACCTCGGAATTGACCCATCCGCCCCTGGACCAAGGCGAGGCCACTATAAGCGGCACCCGATAGCCAAGTCCTACCGGGCTTTCACGGGCATTCTCCGGCTTCATACCCGGTGTATCGAGCTCTTGTTGGAGGGTGACATATTCTCCCGTGGCTTCCAATCCGGCGGACATCTTTCCTGTCGAACTATCTCCCGGGTTTGGTG
Source organism: Cytophagales bacterium (assembly GCA_038209145.1). Classification (GTDB taxonomy): domain Bacteria; phylum Bacteroidota; class Bacteroidia; order Cytophagales; family Cyclobacteriaceae; genus Lunatibacter. Next base: position 635 of record JBBQXZ010000485.1, read on the forward strand.
GTACAAAAGGAGGAATATGATCAAAATAGCCGTCGTTTTCATCATAGTTAAGGATAAAAATCGTCTTCTTCCAGACCTCCGGATCCTTCGTTAAAATATCCATTGCTTCTGACACATACCAAGCTCCATACCATGGCGCACTGGGATGGTCCGAAAACTTCTGCGGCGCTACCAGCCAGGAAACTGTGGGTAAGTTTCCCGCAGAAACATCTTCCCGAAATTGATGGAAGATATCCCCTTTGGGTATTTTGGTACTTCTTTCCTCGCCGTTTTCTTTAAAATGAAGTTCTTCTGTTTGATGGTAATCTGGATCATCCGTATTCACGGTAAAGGCCCGGTTATGCAGGGATTTTTCACGATCCGAGAGTTTTTCATACGCATCCGGTGTCCAGGTTTTCAACGTTTCCAGCACCCATTCAAGCTCTTTCTTTTTTGATGCCAGTGATTTTTGCAATTCTTCCTTTTTATCTTGGGCGGCAGCTGTAAGTTCCTTTTCCAGCACGTCAATCTCCGTTGGAAGGGCCTCCTCCCTTTTTCGCAAAAAATGATAGTGTCCGGGTGTATGACGAACCCGAAATTGAGTGAACCATTCCAGGTTGTTATCGGTGAAGTTGGAGAGAAGCGATTCATCTTCTCCATCCAGGTCAGTCTTTAGGCTTACCTCATTTTGATATACTTTCCAGGAAACCCCATGATCCTCCAGCCGCTCGGGAAAAGTATTCCAATTCATCTCCTTGGCGTAGCCAATGTCCGAGTTTCGTACTTTGGGCTTGTCCCCGGGTTCGCCATGGGTTTTTCCGGTCCAGTGATAATTCCGGTTTGTAGTCGTCCCGGTCAAGGAGGAACAGAAATGCTGGTCACAAACTGTAAACGCGTCTGCCAAATCATAATAAAACGGAATATCCTCCCGCTCATAAAAACCCATTGTCATGGGCACATGGGCAAATTCCTTCCTGCCTGAGCGTTTGGACTCAATCCATCCATCGTACTTGCCTTCATTACGGGCATCCACCTGGTTTTCCCAGGAGTGCGGGATATCTTTCATCCAGGTTGCTTTGGTGTCTTTGATGTTAAAGCGAAAGGGTGCATAGGTGTTGCCCTTTTTGTCGCTTTGAAGCCACACCAAATTCTTGTTGGGTAACCGGATGGCCCGGGGATCATTAAATCCCCTGACTCCTTTCAGCTTGCCAAAACAATGGTCGAAAGACCTGTTTTCCTGCATGAGGATCACCACATGCTCGGCATCATAAAAAGTACTTCCCAGCGCCGGGTCAATCGCCATGGCTTTTTGGATGGAGGCAGGCAGGGTATTCCACAGGCTGATCCCACCGGTGGCGAGAGCCGCTTTTTTAAGAAAATCTCTTCTTGAATCTTTCATCAGAATAAACTGGCGTGTTTGGGTAAATTTAAGTTGCTAAACGTAAAAAATAATTGAACAATGTAAAAGTAATCTGCCAATTTTACAGATGAAAATTGGTGGGTGGCTAGAAATTAATGAAATGTTAATCCCCGACTGGGTGTAGAATCCTCTACACCCTTTTATTTCAAACTTACTTTAAAGTCGAAATCTTTTATTTGCCATTTGCAATGGCTTGCTGAAGTATTTCTCAGCAAATAAATGGCTAAAATTTTGAATACTGTTTGACTGAAGTTTGAAAACCAATCCAAATCAATGGTACCCTGGTCGGTT
>JBBQXZ010000486.1:0-2311 GCA_038209145.1 Cytophagales bacterium
TTAAAGTGTCCGTTATTGTATCCGACTTGAATAACTGACGGGTCAAAAGAATTTTTCTATTGTAATGAATGAACTGTTTTTTAAATCATTTACCCTTATTTTGTGACAGAGAACAGTAAATTTACCCTTACTTTGTTACAATAAAATCAATTAATTACCCTCACTTTGTGTCAAATTTATGGAATTATGGGTTTCAAAAGACAGATTTTCAACCAATTGATAGATCGGAAAAAGTTTTTCCGATTGAAATAAAATCCGGGCCAACAGGTTCTCTAAGGTCACTCCACCAACTCATCGAAGCCAGTAACCTTCCATTCGCCGTACGGATATATGGTGGGGATTTAAGGATAGAGGATGCTAAAACTCCCTTGGGCACACCTTACAAACTTTTAAATCTACCTTACTATTTGGGTACCTTAATCAGGGAGTATACCGAGTGGTTTGTAGAAAGTAATCAAGGCTAATTATCTCATTTTTTCTGTTTATTCCATTGTGACAAACAATACAAAATCCGAGGGACCTGAGGAATTAATTTCGGGGCAGGTCAATGAGTAAGCCGCCCTTTGATGGGAAGGAAAGTCTTTCACCTGCTCCATTTCTACATTGGTGGGGCCATACCATGATGCCAACCTTTGAAGCCATGAAAAATCCGCTTCAAACAATTACTTTTCCTGCAATTTGTAAATTTCATTCAAATATTCACCTCTGTTTAGGTTTCCTATTAGAAGTTGTTTAAGCGTGTTGGAGTTGTTTGCAGCCAAGTTTAATTTACTTATCCAAGATTGCGCCAATTCTTGGGTCATTTTTTTTTCGGGTTCTATTTGATGGTATGGATACGCCTCCCGGTATTGCATTTTCCACAGGTTGGCAGCCGACTTCAAATTTATCTCCTCCAAAGATACCATCTCATGGAATAGTCCTTTGGTCCCAAAATACTGGATGGCCTTAAAATAAGGATGGTCATTTTCCACATCCGAAACATATACCGTTTTGCCTCCAGCCTCATGGATAAGGTGTTGGAGTTGGTCAACTGGCACATCAGCCGCGGCAATGTTTTTTTCCAACATAAGATGAGCCGCCAGTCCGGTAGCCTGCCCTATCGCACTCCAGGTCGGTTCCAGTCTTAAGGCAGAAAACCCCACATGGCTGCTGGACACTGCCACACTGACCAACAGGTTATGAAACCCCCTTGGTACCGTGGTGCCATAGGGGATTTGGAAAGGTGGCGGAATCTGATTGAAATCACCTTCCGTCAGGTCTTCATACAACTCACCAGGAGGACTTACCCCATGGCAGTTCAAGGCATAATCCCCGATTGCGATTGCGTCGTTTTTAAGTACTGTTCGTATAGAATTCGGAACCATATAAGTGTCCTGCTCCGTAAAAATATACTCCCCTGCTATCCTTCTTGCCTCCCGGATATAAAGGCGATATGGAAAGTTATCGTTATCCACAAATTCATCTTTTGCGAGACCCCATTTTTGGGCTTCTATTTTCAGTTCTTCCGGAACCTCCTGGTCTTGTTGCAAAAAATAAATCAGGCTGAGGTTATGTAATCTGTGAGCTTCGATAATCAGGTTTCTGGTTTCCGGATTCCCCTCGGGATAATCATAATTCCCCCCTAATAAGGCCATCCGTATAGGCGCATTCTTTATATCATTGATATCGGCTTTCCTATTGGGTAATTTTTGCACCCTGAGTATGCCACTCGCATCTTCCGTAAAGATTTGCGCAACCTTTTTGTCTTTTAAGGTTTTAAGAATAGGCGTGAAAATTCCCCTATCGTATCCAGCTGGCTCCTTGATCATTACCCGGTTGTCCGGGTCATCTGTCATAATCAGCCGAAAATTATATCCCTGGATTTTTTTATCACCCTCCCCTGTGCTGCCAGCTTGGATTACTCCACCCCTGGTAAATATCTTTCCGGCATACCGCTCGTGGTAGGTAGCCTGGGATTCCCTTCCAATAAAATAATCCGCACCCGCCATGGCCGCAAGATCCCCTTCATACGTAGCATCAATAAACACCTTTGCCCGGTATTCCTCCATTTTATTTTCTTCGAGGTTATGCAAACGGATGCCGTCAATACTGGTTTTCTTTTCCAGAGAAGGACCCGTTATTACCTGGCTTAACCTATAATGGGTAACTACCTTAACGTTCTGATACTCGCTGATCATTTCCTGAAAAATCTGAAGCGTCACATGGGGCTCGGCATGAATGCCATCGTGACAATCGGTCACCTGCTGGGAATCTGGTCCGTATTTTTGGGAATAATAAGCCAGTACCCTGTCGGTGTAATTTTTAAACTCCC
>JBBQXZ010000487.1:0-2295 GCA_038209145.1 Cytophagales bacterium
GATATAGTCCCTATATAATTGTTCGAAGGCATGTTTATCCCCGGATTTTAGCCCAAGCCAGAGCTCTTCGGCACTAATTTCCGGATTTGAGGAAGTTGATTTGGGGACTCGTTCCATGCTGGGTTATTTGGGTTTAATTGCATAAATCTCCCTAATTATAAGTAAAATTAATCAATACTCCATACATTTTTAAAAAAATAAACCCATACCACCCATCAAAAATGGGAATATGGATCATTAAATTCCCGCTCTAGCTGACCCAACAAATCCATCAATTCTTCCACAGTTGCTGTTGAGAAACCCGTCATCATAGAAGCCAATATCAATTGTGAAAATAATTGGGCTTATTCCATTAGTTCGTTAATCTTATTCTGCCACTCGTCCTCAAATACCACTTTGCTTTGAACATTTAGACCTGTCATTTCAGCGGCTAAATCTTTTGCTTTTATGCTGACGGTAGGTAAAAAATCGGCAACCGGCCGATTATCAGGAATCCCCACTTTATTTTTGAGTTGAACGGTAGATAGCCTGAATGGGTCTCCTTTTGAACGAATAATTGCAAATCCTTGTCCATCTACACCCCGCTCGAATAATACTCCTGAAAGTTGTTTCTCTGTTTGACTTAGTTTTTCTCTTGCTTTTACCCTTTCGTATTCCAAAAGTCATTTTTCAACCAGCTCAGCTCTCCGGGTTTGAACTGCAAAATAATCTTGCGCAAACGAAATTTCTTCTTTACGACTGTCTCCGTTTTGACCTATTAAGTAGCAAGCTTATCGAGTTGGTAAAATGTCGTCTATTTCTTTTTCCGCGCCTTTGGGCATTGGTATCGTTTTCCTGATGTCAGGAAAATGATTGGAAACCTCCTCCCCGGCATTTCTACAGGCATCTTTTGCTTTTTCAATCACCTTTTCAAAGTTTTCCATTAGCTGTAGCCCAAGAGTTTTTGCAATTCCCTGGCACTCCAACATTCAATGCCGTCAAAGAGGTAGCAAATTCTTTCAAATTGTTGAAAAAGTGCTTGAATCTGTTCTTTTTTCATTCCTTTGTTATTTCCGTTTCTTCAAGATCCAAAACCATTGAATGTATTTCATATTCAAACCATTCCCGAAAAATCTTGAATGTTCTTTTTTGTGGCCAATCATTTTCGTCTGTATGCCAATCGTTCAGTTCATTTTGGAAAATTTGGTCAAAATTTCGTCTCAGCCATTTTTCTATTGCTTCGTTGTTGTCCTTTTCACGGATGAGATAAACATTTCCTTCGCCCTTTTCAGTAACAGGCCTATCAGGATAAATAAAATTTATCCAATCAAACAACGGTTTTTTGGGTTTTACCACAAATGCGTTGCGATTGATACTTTCGTAGAAATATGGAATAGGATTTATCATTTTTTCATTGTTTTTATGTTTATCATTCTTGATAGCAAGCTGTTAAAATGTTCTTAGAAACCATAATGCAATCCTCAATCAAAAAATCCTACTCGTCTTGTGCCAACATCAATTCCTTCACAATGAATGGTCATTTCTAATTCTCTAGCAAAACCTAATCCCAGCTTCTCCATTTCAATATCCAAACAACGCTGATAAATCACTTCCTGAAACCCATTGCCTAATTGGCATGATTTTAAAATTCGTTTTTTAATATGTTTTTCATTTCACTTTCTAGCGTATCCAAATCCTGTGTAGCATAATAAATTCTTTCCAATTTTATTCTGTGATATACATGAATTATAAAGTTTCTGAAGGAGCGGGGGATATGCCAAGGATAATCGTATTTGGCTAAAATATCGTCATCCGTATGTCTTATAGCTTCGCCAATAATCAAAAACTGGTATAGCACTGCGCTTTGAGTTTTTTTGTCTTCCAGAAATTCCGTTTCATGCACATTTGCAACAAATTCCCTGATTAACCTGATGGCTTCAAGCACTTGCTCCACTCTTTCTCTTGGCGTTGGCTTATCCATAGATTTTTAGCAAATCGTTAGCAGCTGTTTTCAGGGCAAAATCATTCAATTGTCCTTTCTCCACCATGTCCACTTTTCTGTCGATTTTTAGTTCTATTGAATGGGCAATATCCAATAGGTCAAACATGGAGTATTTTTTCTTACTATTCAATGCTATCATGATATCCACGTCGCTATCGGGCCTTGATTCTCCTCTAGCCATTGATCCCCAAAGCCATGCAGCTGCAACCCTCCCATCATTTTTCAATACAGATTTTATAGTATTGATAGTTGTTGTTATGCTGGTTTTATTGGCTGCCCTGTAGCCAACCTGTTGCTCCGCAACCTGCAAGGCT
>JBBQXZ010000488.1:0-2286 GCA_038209145.1 Cytophagales bacterium
CTGAAAGCAAACACCTGATGAACATCATAAAAATGATAGCCTACCGGTCAGAAACGGCATTGGCAAACCTGATTGCCCCACACTATGCAAAAAGTGACAATGAAATCAGGACACTGGTTAAAAGCCTGATAAACACCAGGGCGGATATCCATCCCGATTATAGGGAAGGCAAATTGGTGGTAACACTGTACAGTATGGCTTTCCAAAGGGAAAACCTGGCAATAAACCAAATATGCCAGACTTTGAATGATGCAGAAGTGATTTTTCCGGGATCAAATTTAACACTTATTTACAAAACCACGACAATTTAGTTTATTGATAAGTCAGGAGTTCTGACCTTACAAAGAAGACCATTAAAAAGACAGCGCGTGCGTATTTGATTAAGGTATTCAACAATGGACTGGATGCCATTAATTTCCTGAAAGAAAACATAGGAAATGTGGATGAATTACCTTATTCTTGAACCTTAGCATGCCCATCATGGATGGCAGTTTCTCAATGAATTTGTCAAAATTGACCTAAAATTGGGAAAGGAGATCCACATCTATATTTGTTCTTCCTCGATATCACCGGAAGATCTGGCACATTCCAAGACAATCAAGGAGGTATCGGACTTTATTATCGAGCCCATCTACGGGGAAAAACTAATTGATTTAATCAATGAACTCTAATATCATTGTTTCAAACCCAAAACAGCATTCAAGTGTCAGAACTTAAAAGTCAGCAACCAAACAGAACTTCTCCACGGAGTATGCTTCGATTTACCAACCTGGGTGAAACAGTAACTTCACGTTTACGGCTCATCACCATGATATGTGTGGCCATGCTCCTCGCAGATGCAGCATTTTCTCAACAATATGCCAAACTAACCGATGAATTCCGCCTGCAGCGACTAAAACCTGCTGAGGGGAAAATCAGAGCAGTGATAGATACCGACACCTACAATGAGATCGATGATCAGTTTGCCGTGGTATATGCCTTGCTTTCTCCGGACGACATGGATGTGGAGGCAATCTATGCGGCTCCCTACCTGAACAACCGCTCAACCAGTCCCGCTGATGGAATGGAAAAAAGCTATGAGGAAATTATCCGGTTATTGGAAAAAATGGGAAGGGAAATACCCGAAAATTTCGTGTTTCGCGGGTCGGACCGTTTTATGGCCGATAAAGGAAATCCCATAGACAGTCCAGCGGCCAGGGACTTGATCCGGAGGGCAAATAGTTCTGATGAACCTCTCTATGTATTGACCTTGGGAGCTGCAACGAATGTGGCTTCAGCCATCTTGATGGCACCGGAAATTGCGGAAAAGATCATCGTTGTATGGCTCGGTGGCAAGGGGCTCACCTGGCGTTCGGCCTCGGAGTTTAATCTGATGCAGGATCCTCAATCCGCCCAGGTCATGTTTGACTCGGGAGTTCCTTTGATCCAGATACCCACCGAACCCGTCACCTCTCACTTGCTGACGACTGTACACGAAGTAGCGCACTACCTGGCAGGTCAGGGGGATATTGCGGATTATTTGGTGGAAATCTTCAAAGCCTATAATGAAGGAGATACCTTTGGCTGGTCCAAAATCATATGGGATATTTCAGCAGTGGCTTATGTGGTCAATCCACGCTGGTTTATCACCGAAATCAGATCTAGTCCCATACTTACCGACCAGCTGACGTACAGTGTAGACCACAGCCGCCACCTGTACCGAACCACTACCCACCTGTGGCGTGACGATATCTTTGGAGATATGTTTAAAAAAATTCAACAACACGCTCAAGAAAAATAAAAAAGAAAAGCAGGGGCCAATACTCCTGCTTTTCTTTTTTATACTTCTTCCAATTTCTCAACTCCCTCGGTAACACCCCAAGTGAGCATCACCTGCGTAGCATTGGCCTCAATCCCGGTGACAGACGCCCAAGCCAGGATCTCCATCCATGAGTCGGAATTCGCCTCATGGGATTTTTGATTAATAATGCTTTGGTTCTTGTTTTACATGCCTTACTCGCAGGATTTTGATTTCTTTGTCCGTGTGAAGATATGCTACCCGACAGGGGTATTTTCAAAAGCTCGGTAATTTCCTGGATTGTCTTTTTTAAACCTGTCCAACGGATATTTTTCAGGATGATCTGACAAGTTGCGGGTCAGGAAAAGAATAGTTTCTTTTACCTTGTCAGCACTCACATGCAAGCTTTAATTAATTTTTTCGTATGCTTTTTGAAATGATAGATATGCACTTTTGTTCCACGATACCGTAGGCCATCGTTTGGGAAGTTTTTTTAAAGGATTGTCACT
>JBBQXZ010000489.1:0-2214 GCA_038209145.1 Cytophagales bacterium
GTTGTTTTTTCCAAATTCAACCTTATAATTAAGGGTTGACTCATTTTGTTTTCATCAAATTTTTGATTTGGTTATTGAGTGATAGCCAGACGTTAGCAATTTTTTCGATTTCAGAATTCTGATAGTCATTCGCTTCTAATGATTCGTCTTGATTATTAAGATCTTTCATAGTACAGCATACATTTCGTATCAATAGCCTATTGATATGGCACTTGGCAATCTTTATCATGAAGACGACTGTCTTTTGGATACGTTTTGTAAGCTGCTAAGAACTAAAGCTAAATAAAGCCCTTGCGATGTTATTTTCACCTTCATAAGGTTTCTCCAAGAAACTCTATGGAGCGGGCAATATCTAAATCTATTTTTCCTTTGCCTTAAAGAATAACTCACCCCCTCCCACAGATGAACAGGAGGACTCCGAGGATTAGCCCGGATGCGAGCCACAGTGTATCCGGCCAATTGATGACGGTTGATACGTGACGATGCAGGAATCCAATAACAAGGGCACTCCACCAACCGAGCTGGGATACGGATAGAGACAGTATAAGCCGGAACATGAAAAGATTGGGCACATGCTCGCCCTTAATCTGTCCATCCTTTATCTTCCTATCAAACGCGTCCTTGATTTCAGTACGAGTCATGCCAGAAACGTCAACACCGATTATTTGAAGCGCTTCATTGACGGTGTGGTAGGTTTTCCCAGTGCCCGGAGGACCAAAAAAAATTTGGTTGACTGCTGTGTTGGGGATGTTATTAGACATTGTTAATTCAGGTTTAATGACTACTTCATCGTTCTCTATTTCTTTGATTGGTGAAAGGTTGTCTTGCGTGGGCTTTGAATACTTTCCAAAGAATTTAAAATCGGAAATGGGCTTTGGTGAGATATTCTCAATAGATTCAGCCAAGAAAAGGATGTAAGCCTTCTTCCTATCATCCTTTTAATTCTCAAAATTGGCATGATAGTGCTTGATGTTTTTATCCGACCATTTTTTCTCGGATAGCTCTTTTTGACTAATTGCGAAATCCACAATATTCGCTTTGTACTATACATGGCCTTTATTACTGTAATAAAGAGGGAAGGTTTGTCCATCCTTTATTTTTTCCTTTAGAAAATCCAGGGTTTTTTGACCACCGCTTGGTTTTTTACTGTTCCAGATGATTAATCCTTCGAATTTAGCTTCCAGAATAGTTGCATCTTCCTGCCAGCCTGTGCCATCAGATGCCATTAAGCCGATTACTTCCTCGATCCATTCCTTACTGAAAGCGTAAACCAGTGAGGAGATCAAATACGTGTAATTGTCCTGATTTTGTGGCTTAAGCGCGTACTTGTCAAAAAATTCTCTTAGGTCCTGTATGAATCTCGTTGGTGAGTAGTCCTTCTTCAATAAATTCACGCTCACCATTTGCCGATAATTGTCACTTAAAATGGTGCAATTATCCTGAGGTGATAAAAGGTAATTAAACGCATTTAATATGGACTTTCCGGTTATTTCAGCGTGTTTGAATTTAAATTTTACCAAACCTTCTACCCAATTGCCCATTCGAACACTTGCATCGGCTAATATTCGATCGTCATCGTATTGATTATATCTGGATTTGTTTTTCGCCCGGATGTCACAATAGGCAATTATCTCAAACAGCTTGTCCTTGATCTTTTCAATTTTCGGATTGACTTCTGCTATTTCCAAAAACTGTGTGTAATCTGAGGAAAGACGAATTAAATCTTCCCTCATCTGATCCGTCACTTTCAGTTCCAACCAATTATTTAGTGCCTGCTGACCTTTTAGAAAGTAAAAGTCTGTTTCCTGAATAATTTTCTGGAAATGCGGTTCCTGGGTGATATAATCTATTTCTTGTCGGTTCATCTATTTTTCTCTTTTTCGCATGATACCAAAACCTGTATACACCCAACTCCCCGCTCCACCATTGCGTCTATATCTCCATTGTCCACAAGTTCTTTGGGAATTGATGACAGCAATTTAAGGATTTCGTTGATCTTGTCAAGCCAACGCAAACTATTATGTAGGAAATTTGAACGTAGCGTAGATACCGCTTCTCCTGAACGGGATAGACAGTTAATGGGGCCTGATTTTGGTTTTATGACCTCTTTTTTGAAACAATTGTGGGGGTAAATACTAAAAATAACTAACAATTCCCCCTTAAAATCCATCTATAATACAGGCGGTATCGGTCCAGTCTTAGGATGGTAAATGA
>JBBQXZ010000490.1:0-2098 GCA_038209145.1 Cytophagales bacterium
AATTCCAAGTATTCCTGGTTGTAATGCTTCATCTCTATGGAATCTCCGGTATTAAAAGCAATCAATTCCTCCAGGCTTTTGATAGGAGCCTGATCTCCCAACGATTTGAAATAGCTGTTTAACCCTTCCTTGTATTCATACAGCATTACTTGGAAAGAATGACTGCCGGTATTGGAAGGCGAAACTTGCTCCAGGGGAATGATTTCAGCCCCTTGACTTTCCATATAGGCAATGGCTTTTTCCATCAAGATATCCACCTTAAAGTTGACACCAACTTTATCCTTGAGCCAACCGATTTTTTTACCTTTAAGTCCGTCAGCTTTTAGAAAGACGGTATAATCGGAATGATACCTCCCATCACTGGCAGCCGTCTTGTTGTCTTTTGGGTCTAATCCAACCAGGGTACCCAAACTGATCGCCCCATCCCTAACCGTGCGGGTCATGGGACCGGGGGTATCCTGCGTGTAGGAAATGGGAATGATGCCAGAGCGGCTGATCAAACCTACAGTGGGCTTGATTCCCACGATTCCGTTGGCTGTAGAGGGGCAGACGATTGAACCGTTAGTTTCCGTACCTATGGCCATCACCGCAAAATTTGCTGATATGGCTGCACCGGACCCCGCACTGGAGCCACATGGATTTCGGTCCAAGACATAGGGGTTTTTGGTTTGGCCGCCAAGTCCACTCCATCCGCTGCTGGATAACTCTCCCCGAAAGTTTGCCCATTCACTGAGGTTGGCTTTTCCCAGGATGACCGCGCCCGCCTCCCGTAATTTCTGGGCAACAAAACTGTCCTGAAGAGGTATGGATCCGGCCAGTGCCCTGGACCCCGCAGTGGTGTGCATTTGGTCATGGGTGTCTATGTTGTCTTTTAACAAGACGGGAATGCCATGTAAGGGGCCTTTCCGTTTTCCCTCCTTTAGCAATTTATCCAGTTCTTTGGCGATGGAAATGGCATCCGGGTTTACTTCCAATACGGAGCGGATTTCTGGTCCGTTGTGGTCCAGCTCCTCGATCCTATTCAGGTACTTGGTGATCACCTGTTCTATGGTGAGGTCACCGGAAGCGTATGCCTTGTCAAAATCCGCAATTTCCCATTCCAAATACTCAAAACTATCCCCGGAAGATTTTTCCGCTGATGGGGAGGAGTTTTGGCAGGCACTCATCGAAATTCCAACGAGCATCATGGAAAATAGGATTGCTTTACCCGCAAAGGAAGGGATGATTGTCAAAAGACGGGTGCCAAAAAAGGAGTATAAGGAAATTTTCATCGGGTGTGGTTTATTCGTGTGGTTAAGGTTTCAATCAGGTTGAAGACAAGGTTACCATTACTCGGTATTAGCATCGGTATGAAATGAGGGGGTTGCCTGAAGGATGGTGCCTTTGAAGGCTACCTTACCGTCAGGCAAGCCAGGTTTTTTTTAAAACTGTGAAGCTACCCGTTTGAAGTACGCCATGCTTTCTTTCACCTCAGGCAAGTTGTTTTCCCAATTGTGTTCGTATTCGGCAGAAAATATCCCTTTGAATCCCTGTCGGTTTAATTCGTGCAGGACTCCCGCCACATTGCAGGTGCCTGTACCCCAGGGGATGTCGTGGGCATTTCTTGTACCCCATGTATTCAAATCTTTGAAATGAAGGCTGATAATTTTGCCTTCCAACTTTTTCAAGCTTTCCACAGGATCCAGACCTGACCGCACCCAGTGCCCAATGTCGGCGCAAACGCCCATCAGGGGACTTCTGCCTTCCAATAGCCTAAGCGGGATTTCCGGATGCCAGTAAAAGGAAGGAATGGGATGGTTGTGAAGGGCTATTTTGATCTGGTGCTCCTCGCAGAGTTTTTCTATCATATCGTACTGGTCGGGACGGGGTTCTGTGGTAATGATTTCTATGCCCAGTTCTTTGGCAAAAGCAAAGACATTTGGCCAGTCTTCGTCACTTGGACTCACTACTCCGTACGCCACAGCTTGGATGTCGTATTTTTTCAAAAGGGATTTAATGGTTTCCAAATCTTGGGGATTTGCCGTAAAATCAGTGGTACGCTTGCCTCCTTTGGTGATTTTTTGACCCGGGTAGAGTTCTACATACTTTACACCGATAC
>JBBQXZ010000491.1:0-2062 GCA_038209145.1 Cytophagales bacterium
CTGTGATCGATGTCTTTTTCATAGTCGGGTAGATCAGCCTCCTGAAGGATGAAACCCGGAGATGAATTTTCTTGTTGGTCCGAACTTTCCGGCTTGGAATTACAAGACAACAGACATAGAATGATGACAGGTATTAGAAGCGCATTTCGTCTTGTATTCATTTGTAGTTATTGGTATTGGAACTTATGGCAAAATATAATTCAAAATTTGGGGATTTAAAAGGTGGGAAGGGCATTACTTTGGAATTCGTCCCCACCATGGCCCTTCATCCCTGATTTCCAGCCAGAGTCGCTGCATTTTTGGAATTAAATCTAGTAACGTGGTATATTCAATCTCTGCAAGATCATGCTGTTGGGCCACATCGGTTTTTATATTGTACAATTCAAAGGAGGCAGGAACTGCCGTTTTTAGCCAATCCACTGCCTGATGGGTTTGATTATCTTTGTTCACCATGAAATTTTTCCGCTCGGGAGCAAGTCTTCCAATTAGCACATATTCCCCGTCCCGCATGGACATTTGTGCCATTCTTGGCATGTTGGAGGAGTTTAGGAGAAAAAACCAGATAGGCAAGACGGGTCTTTCGTACTCTTTATTGAGAAAAGCATTAAAAGCATCTGTTCCGTCTAATGGTCGATTTTGGGGAAGTGAAGCCCCCGCTAACTTACTAATAGTTGGGAGAAAATCCGTTCCGTTGAATAATTTGTCACTGACCATCCCGGCCGGAATGTGTGCGGGCCACCGAATAATTCCCGGAACCCGATGTCCTCCTTCATAAGGAAATCGCTTCATCCCTCTAAGATTTCCCGGCGTTCCAAAACAATAATCCCTAATAGGATCTTCCCATTCGCCGTTTGATTCCGCCAAGGTTACCGGATACTCCGGACCATTGTCGCTGGTGAAGATGACCATGGTATTATCTTTTAATCCTTGTTTGTCAAGGAAATCCATAAATCGGCCAAAGGTGTCATCAATTTGGGAAACGGTACCATAGTATTCTTTTTTATTCTTGGAAATGTCTGCATCTGGCCGATCCACTCCACCATATTTTGTCAACTGGTACAGCGCATCGACTTCGTCATTCTCATAAAGTTCGGAGAATTTTTTTGGAGGATCAATGGGGGTGTGGGGCTCATTGCTGGCAATGATCATAAAAAAAGGTTTTTCTCCATCCCTTTTGGTCGCAATCCAATCAGCGGCTTCATTGGAAATTATATCGATGTACCAGCCTTCCATTTCCCCCACGGGTAGGCCGTTTCTTAAAAATTTATCCGGGTTTCTTGGGCCTGTATTGAAGGAATTGACAGATGTTGCCAATGAATAGTCAAACCCCATGTCATTCACGGAAACTTCCGCCGGAGATTCTAGCTTGGACAAGTGCCATTTTCCAAAAAATGCCGTTTCGTATCCTACCTCCTTAAGCAATTGGGGCAAAGTGATTTCTTCTTTTTTAAGGGTGGTGCCAAAAAAGCCGGTAATGTTATAAAAACCGCTTCGGTAGGCGTTTCTTCCGGTAAGTATAGATACTCTGGAGGGAGAACACACGGTAGCTGCGGAATGCATGTCCGTCATTCGTACGCCTTCTTGGGCAAATTTATCCAGATTAGGTGTTTTGATGATTTTATTTCCATAGCAGGCAAGGTCTCCGTATCCCAAATCATCTGTCAGGTAGATAATTATGTTAGGCCTTGAACTATCCCGGTCATTTGATTGAGCCATTACTTTTTGAAATCCAAAGAGAAGGTTAAGCACAAAAATAAAGACAAATGAAATTTTTACGATATTCATGAAAATTGAGGGCAATGAGATCTTTGCGTTTATATAATAGGAACTTTATTACCAAAACGGATAGGAAAACCCAAATCATTATGGAATGATTGGGTTTTCCTATCCATCTACTTAGTAGCACTAGGTAGGGTCAAGCAACTTATCGTTTAATTCAAACGTTTTTAAAACGTCATTTTTGGGTATCTTGTACCTGCTAAAGCCTATCCCACGTATTGAAAGTTAAAAGGAATTACATTTCCTGCCGGATGACAATGGGTACATACCCGATTGCCATTCC
>JBBQXZ010000492.1:0-2045 GCA_038209145.1 Cytophagales bacterium
CCACCTACTTCAAAAATGTACCTTCTGTCAACACGAAAATCACCATCCTTTACATATTCCACCGTATGTTCGTAAGAGACTTGGTTGATAAAGAAGGTCTCTCGCAAGTTTCCCACATCAGCATTTTTCGGTGTGAAGGCAAACTGAAAATTGGTGTTTTCCAGGTAAATCTTTTCCGGCTTCTGCATCTGCGTGATGGCTTTGATATCCTTGTAGAGGTTTTTGGTAATACGTGCCTCCTGAAGGAAGAAAAGGTAGCTTACCAGGGTATTCCTGTTGATGCCAATACGTTCACTCAGTTTGCTGACATTTGGGATAAATGGAACTGATTCAGAAATGATCTGTATTAGTTGCTTTAGCTTTGGAATGTAGGAAATGTCCACTTTTCTCAATAGAGGCAATTCTATTTCCAAGGTCATGTTCACCACTTCTTCCAGGCGCTGATGGTATAAGTCAGGGACTTCCTGAAAGAACGGAAAGTATCCGCCGTTTAGGTACTTGGAGAAATGTGCCAGTGGCTTGATTTTACCAAGGATATCTCTGGATAGCTGTACATGATTCTCTACGATGTCTTGCAAGCTTGCGGTTGGGAATTCATGACCTGTTTGGATCGCCACAAACTCCCTGAACGATAAGCCCTGCAAGTGGTAAATGACAGCCCTTCTACTTAGGTCAGCCCTTGCATTGAGGATTTCCAGCATGGACGAACCCGTAAAGACAATTTTCAATTCCGGATAATCGTCGTAGATGTTTTTCAGAACTACAGACCAATCCGGGTATTTGTGGACTTCATCTAAAAAAAGATGTTGGCCGCCTTTTTTGACAAAATCATCCACCAGATCCAATAGGCTGTTTTGTGCAAACCAGATATTGTCCAAACTTGCATATAAGGTGGTATGGTCCAAAGGAAGGTTTTTCTTGATGTATTGGAGCAAAAGGGTGGTTTTTCCCACTCCTCTTGGTCCTTTGATACCGATCAGTCGCGCCTCCCAGCGGATCTTGTGAATGATACTTCGGACAAAGCCCAACGAGGTAGCATCCATCTTTTTCAGAAACCGTTCTTCTATTGATTCCATATGATTGCTTATTACAGTAAGCAAAATTACTATTTATTGGTTATTAAAACAAGTATTAATTTACAATAATGCTTATTATGATGATCAATATTTAAATAAAATGCTTATTATAATAAGCAAAATAGTATTTAATGTGCTTTGAAATCAGCGGCTTCGTATGGGTACGATTTTTAAATTGGATTGGTTGGGATCAAAAATCGAAAACAAACTTTGGGATTAAACTTTGCAAAGTTGATGGCCAGGCTATAGGTCGGTACGCTTGTTGATTTGAAAGAAAATGGTTCAACTAGGGGTAAAGCTGTAAACCGATCACCAATACCTACTTAGGGATTACGCCAAACTAAAAAAAGTTGTAATTAACTTGTTAAAGTATAAAAATTTGGCAAAAATATAAAATAAATATTATTTAACAGTACTATAAATTATATAAAATAATTATATTAAAATGTATTTGTATGAATAATTAAATGATTAGCTTTCCAAAAATTATTTAAATGAAAAAGTTTTTAGCTGTCCTTATTTTTATTGGACTCAGTATCGCTTCGATTTTTGGTCAACAGGGAAGCCGTTCCGATGAGGCTCCTGAGGTTACTGGAAGCAGCGGGTACAGCGTGGGCATTAACACCCAATTTATGTTGGATGGGCTCTTTGACCAAAATTCAATGACACCATTGGAGCTAATGGTGCGGAAGCGAACAAAAGCCGGCCAAGCCTTGCGGGGTAGAATAGGGGGAATGACTACACATAGTAACCGCCTAAATGCAGATGAGGAATTAGAAAGCCGTCAGACAAACTGGAATGCAGCAATAGGCTATGAGTGGCACGAAAGTCTGGGGAAGAAATTTGGATTTTATTATGGGTTTGATATCGAGGCGGCGTTTTACAACGAAAATAGGTCACGTAAGGTAGATAACTTTGGGACCCCGATTGGTGATCTTATTTCAGTGCTAAAAGTTAAAGTACGAGAAC
>JBBQXZ010000493.1:0-2009 GCA_038209145.1 Cytophagales bacterium
AATATAGCAGCATTGGGTTCGATCAAAATAGGACCAAGATCTCCGGATTCACTGGTCGCCATGGCCTCTTCTTCATAGGTAAAACTAAATGTCGAATCCCCACTGGGGTGAAGGTTCACGCAGTGTATTTGTGGGCAGGAGGCTTTTCCTTTTGCCTTCCAGCTCAGCAGGACTTGTTTCACCTCGTTTTTTACAGCGACCACCCATATTTGCTGCAGATAGGGCAATTCCATAAGTGCCTGTTTGATATCCAACATCGGAGAGGCTTTGACAAGGATCTCGGCAGCTTTGGAAGACATCATTATCCATGCTTCCAATAGGTCCGGTTCGCAATCGGATAACTTATAGCGCTTTTGGTTGTGATGTCCCCTTCTGGCGGGATCGATATAAACCAAGTCGACAGGATCTGAAACCTGCCGGAGATATTCTAGAGAATCTCCAACCTGAATCTGAAATCTTCCGGGAGTCAGGATATCAAAATTATACCCTGCGATGGCAGCCAAATCCTCCTGTCTTTCGCAGTATACGACCGATTGGAATTTTTCAGACAGATAAAAGCTGTCTACACCTGCACCTCCAGTCAGGTCTATCATCTTGCGTCCAATTACCAGGTTGGCTTTAAACTTGGCGGTTATTTCCGAAGAACTTTGCTCCAACGAAACACCGGATGGAAAGATTATTTTTGGATGGGCAACCCAGGTGGGGAGTTTTTTTTTAACTTTCTGACGGGCTTGAATCTGCTGAACCGCGGCCTTTTGGTCAAAATTAGTTTTGCCCTGATGGGCTAAAAGCAATTGTGCAGGATCTCCATTCAGGTGATCCTGCACAAATTGAAATAATTCTTCCGTATAGATTTCAGTTAATCCCAACTCAGACCATGCTATGCTCGACCAGGTAAGAGGCAATCTGGACTGCATTTGTAGCAGCACCTTTTCTCAGGTTATCCGCCACTACCCACATATTTAGGGTATTTGGTTGACTTTCGTCCCTTCTCAAGCGGCCTACAAACACCTCGTCATTCTTATGGGCGTTGAGAGGCATGGGGTAAATATTCTTGGACGGATCATCCTGAACCACCACTCCCGGCGTATTGGAAAGCAATTCCCGAACTTGGTTGAGATCAAAATCTTTTTTGAAGGCCACATTTATAGACTCTGAATGTCCTCCCATGACCGGGATTCTTACAGCTGTTGCGGTTACCTGGATAGTTGGATCATCAAAGATCTTCTTCGTTTCGTTGATCATCTTCATCTCTTCCTTGGTGTAACCGTTTTCCAGGAAGACGTCAATATGGGGAAGTACGTTTAGATCGATTTTGTAGGGGTAGACCATTTCTGCCTTTTCCCCGGCACGCTCAGCCATCATCTGGTCAACGGCAGCCTTGCCTGTACCGGTGACCGACTGATAAGTAGAAACTACGATTCGCTTGATACCATATTTTTCGCGCAAAGGAGCCAATGCCAGCACCATCTGTATCGTGGAGCAGTTTGGATTTGCGATGATGCGGTCATCAATGCGCAAGGATTTGCCATTGATTTCCGGGACGATCAATTTTTTGGAAGGATCCATTCTCCATGCGGAGGAGTTGTCTATTACGATAGTCCCTACTTCGGCAAACTTTGGAGCCCACTCCAATGAGGTACTTCCTCCAGCGGAAAAGATGGCAATGTCCGGTTTTTGGGCTACTGCCTGACTTAACCCCATGACCGTGTATTCCTCGCCTTTGTAGGTGATTATCTTTCCGGCGGACCGCTCACTTGCGACCAGTAACAATTCGTCAAAAGGGAAATTGTGCTCATCCAGTACCTCAAGGATTTCTGAACCTACTAATCCAGTGGCTCCGACTACGGCTAGTTTCATTGGTTTTGAATTAATTTGATAGATTGTATTTATATTCTTACCCATTCCTAAATAAAACGCTAAATTTAACAGGTATGGTTTTTAATTTTTTTTTGCTACATTAACACCATGAAAGCCTTGTTTTTTGTTTGGGTTTTTTTTGCTTTTAC
>JBBQXZ010000494.1:0-1858 GCA_038209145.1 Cytophagales bacterium
CAACTCATTTCCAAAGCGTTTTTTCAATTTTTCCCTCACAGGATGCCAATAGTCTGCATTGACCGTGGTTTTATGTTCAAACTCCTGAGCGGGACAGGCCACATCTATACTCATGGCCAGTAGCTTGTCATCATCGTTCCAAAAGAACAAGGCATTGATATCGTGGTCTTCATACCCCTCAAGGCTTTGAAACTCTTCCTTGTTGGTATCACCATACATTACGCTCGTTCCATCTTTGTATACCGATCGGCGATTGTAGCCAACAGCAGCACGTTCCATACCCCAGGTTACGCTGCCTTTGGCACGGTTTTCCCAAGCTTCTTCTATGGCATCGGCTACATTTCTTACAAAAAGGGCCCGATAATCCTTTACCTTGGTTACCCCTTCTTCGGGAATCGGATAGATAAATGAAGCCTCATCCAAATCATCCTCCAAAACCGGGGCCGTATGGGTATGGGTAGCACTTACGATGATTTTATTTACATTAAATCCGGGCATTCGTTTGGCCACTTCATCCCTGAGCTCCTGGCGGAGTCTGGCTGAAATATACACCAAATCACAGGATACAAAGACCGCTGTATCCATTCCTGTCTGGCCTTCCCTGGACTCAATGGCCACTATGGCTGCATACAAAGGTGTGTCTGCTGTTTCTGCTATCCGCATGTGAAACTGCCCCATGAGTGCCACGGGTAGTTTTGGGCTAATATCTGCCGTAGCTGCGCCCAGGTACAAGTCATTGGCCTGGCCCGGTAGATTTAACCACAGGCTCAATACCAGTAAAATACTTAATCTAACCATAATATATTTTGATTGATCTCCGCAAAGCGGTATTGAATACGCTCTTTTATTTCCATCGGGATAATTTAATGCTTTTATTCTAAAATGCATGTACTTCAATCGGTAATTTTGATTCTGCTTTTTCCTTTACATCTCAATTTCAAGCATTCATCTGAATATGGATAGCAAAAAAATCTTGCAGCTTGCTTAGCTGTAATTCCAGCTGCTGACCAGTGGTTTTAACTTTACAATCGCCCTGGCAACGGAGTACCTTATGGCTTTCGACAGCGCTTCCATTTAATTTCAGTTTCACCCAAATGTCATGAACTGGCAACAATTCCCGGATTGGGCGGACGGGACCGGAGGTCTTATTCACAAAGGATAAAATATATTGCCCGGGTTTTAAAATCGATTCTGTCAATCCAACATTAACGCTTGAAGGAGCGTTGGTTTCGATTTGGATTGATTCTCCGGCTAAATACCTTATACTCCGTAAAAGCAGGTTTCTGGGATCTGCATGCCCGATTTCATGGCTTATGCGATCAGGTTGATTGGCGAAATACATCACTTTGCCTTTTCCATATTGGTTCTCCACTATGGTAGGATATTCGGTGGAGAATTCATCCACCCAGGATTTGTCAGGTGGTTGGTTGTGGATAGTAGGCACCCAAGTACATATCACTTGGGTATCCACGGCTGGTTTACATAGGGCAGTAAACCCGGCGTTGAACAACAATTCCGTCTGTCCACTGTCATCTTCCACAATGGAATGCCTTTTATTTAAAATATATTGGTAATTGTCTTTTCGGGTGTTTTCCCTTTTTCCCGCATACCTGACACCGAACAACTCACTTAATCCGTAATCATTGCGTTCCCTGCCATCCGTGTCATAAAGGCTGCTGGCGTAAGTAGCCAAAAGGTTTCCCCCATCACGGACAAAGTTTTTCAAAAAACCTATTTCTGTATCGGACATGCACCTGACATTCGGAAGGATAATCAGACTGTATTTCTTCAGCCTGTCCGCACTGATCTGATCATCCAGAATAAAATCGTGGGGAATATGGTTTTCCATCAATACGGT
>JBBQXZ010000495.1:0-1684 GCA_038209145.1 Cytophagales bacterium
GAAGAAATTCCCCGTCAATTCAACCAATACAGCCCCTTCGGACAATTTTATAATTGAAATCAAAACCCATGGAAATAAGGGAACATGGAGTATTTAAATGGAATGTCCTCAACTTATATGACTTGCTAGAAAGTAAAAGTAGAGCTGCCAGACCTAAAGATTTATTGGACATCTTAGAACTGAAATCAATTCATAAGATCAAATGATTTGCTCTTTAAAAGGAGTTTTTAGTTTTCTTTTCATCCATCAATTTTAATGGCTTCACAAAATTCCAACAAGGAATAATTTCTCACGCCTTCCTTTAGTGGATACCCTTCTTCGACCCGGGAAATAATGGCTCCGTTAGCTGCCTTCGTATCCTCCATGCTTATCAGGAATCCCTTGCTAATTTTGGGAGAGAGGGTGTTTTTGATTTCAATGGCCCATTTGACTTTTCCGGATTTCACAATCAACAAATCACACTCCGCACCCTGATGTGTCCTGTAGAAGTAATACTGGTAATCAAACCCAAGCACATTGATTACCTGCTCTATGACATAGGTTTCCCAAGAAGCTCCTATTAGCAACTGATTAACCAATTCATCGTAAGACTTAACACCTGTCAGCGCGTGCAACAGGCCTGTGTCCCGAATATACACTTTGGGAGATTTGACCAGTCTTTTCTTAACATTTTGATGAAAAGGCTGTAAAATACGGACCATAAAGGAACCTTCCAGGAATTCCAGGTATCGGGTTACCGTAGGCCTGGTAATCCCCAGTGCCCTGGCAAAATTATCCCCATTCCACAAACTCCCCTGCACATGTGCCAACATGATCCAAAACCGTTCAACCAGCTTTGGATCCGTATTCAGTCCCAATAAACCAAGGTCTCTTTCGATATAGGTTTTGATGAAATTTTCCCGCCACAAATTGCTGACTCGCTCAGTGGAGGCCAAGAATGACAGCGGGTAGCCACCCCTCATCCATAGATGCTTCATTTCCTTGGCTAACACTTCTTCTAGCGTAAAAGGAGTAAGTTCGATATATCCAATTCTCCCTGCCAAAGAGTCTGCGCTACTACGAATGAGGTCAGGTAAGGCAGACCTCAAAAGTATAAATCTTCCGGGGATTCGGTTTTCATCAATGGAACTGCGAAGCTCAGCAAACAGCTCAGGCATCAATTGAATTTCATCCAGAATCACTGTCTTATCCAAATGATTGGTTAGAAACAATTCAACATCACTCAGTTTGGCCCTGTCGCTTGCTTTTTCAAGATCCAGGTATATTCTATTTTTTGCCCATGAAAGATTTTTTACCAACGTAGTTTTGCCAACCTGTCGGGGACCCACAATCCCAACTGCCGGGAATATTTCCATATATTCCTGAAAAAGAGTCTGAATATTCCGTTCCGTTACCATCAATCCATGCAGCTATGTTGGTAGAGGTAAGTAGGAAAAAGCAATTTAAGAAATCATTTTACCATGAAAATCGAAAATAACACTTTCGATTTTCATGGTAAAATTTACTTTTATTTTTTTTTATTATCAGCCATGTCCTCTGGATTGGTTTACTTTATTCAATGTTGCCATGCTGTTCGGTATTTGAAATGCCGAACCCGGATAAACAGGGTTTGCAACCCTGGATAGGCAATGCTGTTCGGTATTTGCAATGCCGAACCCAGATAAACAGGGTTTGCAACCCTACT
>JBBQXZ010000496.1:0-1604 GCA_038209145.1 Cytophagales bacterium
TGAACTTACTGAAGGACTCGGGCAACTTTGTCTTCATCATCCCAAATAAATGGATGCGGGCTGGCTATGGAAAAGCGCTCAGAAGCTATGTCAAGAATTATGAGATCCATGAATTGCTGGACTTTGGTGATTTGCAGGTCTTTGAGGAAGCGACCACTTACCCACTTATCATGGGACTGGGCAAAAGTCCCCCTGTTGAAAAATTCACCGCAGTCAACCTGGACACGCTGGATTTTCCGCTGGGAATTGGCAAGTACCTGGCCGAAAAACGTATCGGGGTACTCACGGAAGGACTATCCGATGAGGGCTGGACGCTGACAGATAGCAAGGTTCAAAAACTTTTACTCAAACTCAAGAGTCAGGGTATACCGCTTTCTGAATACGTAAATGGAAAAATTTACAGAGGAGTCCTTACAGGGTTGAATGAAGCCTTTGTAATCAACAGGGAAACAAAAGACCGGCTGATAGCAAAAGACCCGAGGAGTGCCCAAGTGATCAAACCGTTTTTGGCAGGAAGGGATATCAAGCGATATCAGCAACCAAAAAGCGAAAACTTTCTTATCCTGTTCCCCAAGGGAACTACCATCAAAAGGAATCTGCCTGAAGACGATCCAAACCACATCGGACGGGTAAATGAACCGCCGAGGTATGGCTATATGCCATCGGATCCGGCTTGGGATTGGCTGAAATCATACTACCCCGCCATAGCAGACCACCTCAAGCCCTTTGAAAAGGCGGCAAAAAAGCGGACCGATCAGGGTGACTTTTGGTGGGAACTGAGAGCTTGTGATTACTATGGGGAGTTTGCGAAGGAGAAGATTATGCTTCCGGATATTTCTCAACGTGCCGAAGCACTACTTGATACCAATGGAATGTATTGTGTGAATACAGCCTATATTATTCCAATAGCTGATAAATACTTATTGGCACTAATAAACTCACAGTTAGTCCACTTCTTCTATTCCAATTTGACATCAACGATCAGGGGAGGTTATCTGAGGTTCATCAGACAATATTTAGCCCAAATCCCAATCATCGATCCAACAACCGAATTAAGACTAGAATTTGAAAATCTTGTTGGCAAAATTATAGAAGCTAAAGTAAATAACGCTGTAGCAGAGGTGAGAATACTTGAAAATCAAATCAATCAACTGGTTTATGAGATGTATGGATTGAGTGCGGAGGAGATTGGGATAGTGGAAGGTAGGTGAAAATTTTACCCTTTTTAAGATGAGAAAAAGATCAAGATCAAAAGAAATTGCAGAAAAAACGATTCATGAAACATTCAGAGTTTTGAAAGAAGCTGGAGGAGAAATGAGAGGAAGCGAAGTTGTGGAAAACCTCCCTAAAAATCTAGAATTTATTGATTATGAAAATTTTAGATATGAAAAGACTAAATAGATAAGATGGGAAAGCAAGCTGAATTTTTAACTATAGACTGTATGAAAGCAGGATATATGGGGAAGCAAAATGGAATGTGGGTTCTTACGGAAGAAGGTGAAGCGGCAATGAAACATGGTCCAGAAAAGCTATTATCTACTGCAACTAAAAAATACAGCGCGTGGGATGCCCGTAATAAGCAAAACAAAGAGACAGACCTTTCC